>NZ_CAMQRY010000072.1 GCF_947036855.1 uncultured Clostridium sp. | reverse complement strand
AAAGTAGGAATTAATTTAAATGATAATAAAGCTAATATTGTTATAAATCAAAATAATGAGCAACAAAACTTATTTTCTGAAAATAATCAGTCAGAGAATTCAGGTGGAAAAAGTTTTTTAGGTAGTAATAGTAAAGAAGATAATTTTTTATCAAAGATAATGTTAGATGAAAAAACTGACACACCATTTGATTTTAATATGCAAAGATTAAAGTCATTTTCAAATGTAGCTTTAGATAAGCAAGATATTACAATTAATAAATTTACAATGAAAGAAGATTTAAATAATACAATTTTAAGAATGACAAAAGTTAATCTAAAAGAGCTTATTGTGAAAGTAAATCCAGGGAATCTTGGGGAAATATCTATAAAGCTTATGGCAGATTCAGATAGTATGAAAGCTGTTATTAAATGTAGTTCAAAAGAAACTTATTCGCTTATAAGTAATCAAGATATAAAACAGTATTTAGTATCTGAAAATATAAAGATTTCAGATGTAGAAATTTCTTTATATAGCGAAGATACAACTTATTTTTCGCAGGAAAATAGTTTTATGAATCAAGAAGAAAAAAATAATAAAGAGTATGGAAATGGTGGTGTAGAAGTAAATAGCTTAGTAATTGATGAAGAACAAGAAGAACTAAGTATATCATCATTAGATATTATAATTTAGGAGGTTTTTATGGATTTTAGTAGAGTATCAAGAAATGCAAATTATAATACTACAGATAAAGGGACACCTATAGTTAAGCCAGGTGAGGATATGGATAAAAATGCATTCCTTACAATATTATCAGCACAGCTTAGAAATCAAGATCCTATGTCTGGTGATCATGATTCAACTCAGTATGTAACACAAATGGCTCAGTTTTCAACAATGGAGCAAATGCAAAATCTTAATAAGACAATGACAGATTATTCAGAGCAGAATCTTGTTGGAAAAGGCGTAACAGTTGATGTTCAAAACTCAGAAGGTAAGCCATATACAGGGATTGTTAAATCTGTTAATACAGCTGGTGGAGAAACAAGTATATCTATGGAAGTTGCAGAAAATGGAGAAAATGTATTTAAGGAATTTCCAGTTTCATCAATAGTATCAATTTTAGAAGTACCAGATTTTTCACTTCCAGCTATAAATAATTTAAATGGAAATATGTCATTCTTACTTGCTAGTTCTTTTATAGGGAAAGATGTAGAGCTTAGTGAGAAAAATAGTAGTGATGAAAATTATATAGGAAAAGTTATAGGGGCTTTTAAAGAAGACGGTATAATCAAAGTTAATGTAAAACTTGAAGATTCAGATGAAATTATAGCAGTTACAATTGATAAGATAATAAATGTAGGAGATATAGAAGCAGATGCAAATATTGATCCTGATGATTCAACAGATGAAGATAAAGATACGGATACAGAGGTAGATACTGAAACGGAAGATAAGGAATAGGTGATAGAAATTGAGTTATAGAATTATTAATGGAAAAGCATATGGAGCTTATAATATTGATAATTTAAATTCGAATACAGCAGAAAATAAAAAAAACATAAAAAGTAAAGGTGAATTAAGTTTTTTAGATATTTTAAATGAAAAAATAAATGAAAAAATAAATGAAAAAAATTATAGTTTTAAAATATCAAAACATGCAAGTGATAGGCTTAACACTTTAGGATTTAATGATTCAGATTATAAGAAAATTGATGACGGTATAGAAAAGGCTAGATTAAGGGGTTCAAAAAATACAGTAATTATCTATAAAGATGTATCAATAGTTGCAAGTGTAGAAAATAATACAATAATTACAGCAGTTGATAAAAATAGATCAGATGATAATGTATTTACTAATATAGATAGTGCAGTAATTTTATAGGCAGGACCAAAATGGATGTCTAGACTTTATTGAATGATAGAAATAAAGTCAATTACAGTGAGTAATAAGTAGGAGGAATTTAATATGTTAAGGTCAATGTACTCAGGAATATCAGGAATGAAGGTAAATCAAACAAAATTAGACGTTATAGGAAATAATATTGCCAACCTTGGAACAACAGGATTTAAGGCATCAACAGTTAAGTTTCAAGATATGCTATCTCAGAATATGGGAGATGCAACAGCACCAACAAATAGTCAGGGAGGTATAAATGCACAACAAGTAGGACTAGGGGTTCAACTTGCAAGTATTGATACAGTTATGACACAGGGAATGCTTCAGCCAACAGGAAGAAGTCTTGATGTAGCACTTGATGGTGGTGGATTCTTTATGGTAAGTAAGGGACCACAAGTTTTTGGAAATAATGATATATCAATAAGTCATAAACCAGGTGCTCACACAGTTTCAGAAAATGAAAATAGTGAAATGCTATATACAAGAGCAGGGACATTCATTTTAGATGAAACAGGAAATCTTTTAACATCAGATGGATATAGAGTTATGGGGTATCCACTTACAAATGATGATAATGGAGTGCCACCAACAGGAATAGCACCAAATGAAGTTTCAAGTGCAGGACTTGATTATAGATTTGGACCAGGTTCACAGCTTAATGGATATAAAGTAGTTCTTGGAGCAATAGGACCTGGAACGGTAACAGATGCAGAAATTGATAAAGGAAGTAAAACAATAAAAATTAGTGGAGATTTTTCAGAAACTTCAACAATTACAATTGATGCAATAGAAAGTGCTGCAAATAAAGCATTATCAGCAGCAGGGATTTCACAAAGAATGAATGTATCAGGAAAACCAATAACAATACAAGATACTAGTAGTGATAGAGTTGAAGGTGGTTCAGATGCAAGTGCACCAAACTCAGTATCTTTAATGGGTGTAACATTTAAGTTTGGAGAAGGTTCAGGGCTTAATGGATATACATTTAAAATTGGAGCTATAAATGAAGCAGCAACAAAAGCTACAATAAATAAAGATGAAAAGACTATAACTATAGATGCTAACTTTATGGAGAAGGGAGCTATATCAGGTGAAGAACTTGCAGATGCAATAAATTCTGAAATTCCAGCAGAGTTCCAACAAGAAGTTACAGCAATAGGAAATCCATCAATAGTTCCAGGACTTCAGGGAGATATAAAAAATGGAACAGATGGTGAAGCACCAAAAGATATAGTAGTAGATGTTGCAGGAGAAGAAACTACTGTTATTACATTTGGAATGGAAGCAGAAGAGTTTAAATACTCTGCATTAAATGGATATAGTATAAATGTGAAGGAAGAAGCAGGAGGAACTACAACGGAAACAAATATTGATAAAGCGGCTAAAACAATAACAATAAAATATGGTGAGAAAGATGCAGGAGCACAGGCAAGTGTTATAAAGAAAATAAATGAAAGCTTTAAAGGTGTAGATATTAAAACTATAGATTTGGAAAATTTAAATGGTAAAACAGTTAAAATTGCTGGTGGAGTAGATAAAGCATCTCCAGATTCAATTGATATTGGTGGATTTACATTTAAATTACCAAAAGGTAAAGAGTACAATGATTATAAATTTGAAATTATAGATATAGAAGCTGAGTCAACTAATGTAGATGTAGATAAGGATAATAAAGTCGTTAAAATTACAGGGAATTTTTTAGCCGCAGATAGTGTAACAGCTATTGATTTAGCAAAACAAATAAATGAAGGGTTAGGATTAATTACAGATCCACCGAAGGAGGCTGATGATTTAGTTAAGGTTTCTGGTAGAGCTAAGATTGATATTGATTCAGAAACAGAAATGATTGATGGTGGAGCAGAGTTTAAAGCACCAGAAGATACAGATATCTTTGGGTTTGCTGTTTCATTTGACCAAGGAGAATCTCTTAATGGTTATAAAATTATTATGGGAGATATATCAGCTTCAGCTAAGACTTCAGCTTCAGTTTCTGAGGGTGAAAAAACTATTACTATTAATGGTAATTTTACAGTTGCAGGTGCTACATCAGCAAGAGAAATTAATAATGTTATAAATAGAGCTTTAAAAGATAAGGGAATAGAGCAAGGTGTTACTGTTACAGGTGAAGGTAATTCTATTGATGGAACAGAGTCGGAGGAAACTTATGGAGGAACTCCTGTTCAAAGTCTTGGTGAAGATGGTTCTGTAAGTTTTGTTGATGGTTCACAAGAAGTTAAGGCTTATGATGAGGGGCTTAAAACACTTAAAATTCCAGATACAGTTAGAATGCCAGGAACTGATGTAGAGCTTAGGGTTAAATCTTTTAATATAGACCAACAAGGAATTGTTAACTGTATTTTAGAGGATGGTTCAGTTGCAGCAGTTGGACAACTTGCTATGGCAGATTTTAAAAATCCAGAAGGACTTAATAAAATGGGTGGAAATCTTTACTCAGCATCAGCTAACTCAGGAGAGGCTACTATAAAAAGTGGAGTTGGTACAAGAGGTGAGGATAACTCAAAAGGTTACGCATCTGCTATTCAAGGTATGGTAGAGATGTCTAATGTTGATTTAGCAGAGCAATTTACAGATATGATTACAACAACAAGAGCTTTCCAAGCAAGTGGAAAGATAATCAATACAGGTGATGAAATCTTACAAGATATTATTAATCTTAAGAGATAGTTTTAAATAATATAAAGGGGAGTTATTCCCCTTTATTATTATAATTTGGAGGATGTTTTATGATTATTTTAACAGGAATTAATAATATAGAGTTTTATTTAAATCCAGACCATATAGAAAAAATGGAGTCAGTTCCTGAAACAGTTATAACACTTGGTAATGGAAAAAAATATATAGTAAATGAGGGAATTGAAGAAGTTATAGACCTTATAGTTAAGTATAAAAGAAGGCTATTTTCAAAAGATTTTTATTAGGTAGGAGGGGTATCAAATGAAAAAATCAGATGCGCTTACCTTTGTAGGTGTAATACTTGGTATTGGGATGGTTCTTTGGGGAATGATGGGAGATGCTGGACTTGGGATATTTTGGGACCCTCAATCTTTAGCAATAACACTTGGTGGATCCTTTGCAGCTCTTTTAATTACTTATTCAGTTGCAGATGTTAAATCAATAGGGAAGCTTTTTATTGAAAGTACAAAAGAACTTTCAATATCATCAGAAGGGTTGATAAGTAAGTTTTCAATAATATCAACAAAAGCTAGAAAAGAAGGGTTGTTATCACTTGAAGATGAAGTTAATGATCTTGAAGATGAGTACATGAAAAAAGGACTTCAGATGGTTGTTGATGGAGTTGATGGAGAAACTATACAAGAAATTTTAGAACTTGAGATAGAACAAATGGAAGAAAGACATTTAAGAGGGGTAAATTTATTTAAGACTTGGGGAGAATATTCACCAGCATTTGGTATGGTTGGTACACTGCTTGGACTTATAAAAATGCTTGCAGACCTTGGTGGAGATACATCATCAATAGCATCAGGAATGTCTATAGCACTTATAACTACATTTTATGGTTCAGTTTTTGCAAATCTAGTATTTTTACCAATTGCGAATAATCTTTCACTTAAAAGTAAAAGAGAAGTATCAAGTAGGGAAATGATGCTTGAAGGTATTTTATCAATACAAGCTGGGGTTAATCCAAGAGTTGTAGAAGAAAAATTAATTACATATCTTACTCCTTCAGAGAAGCTTGCGTATCTAAGTAGAGATATGTCTAGCGAAGAAGGTGATATTGATTAATGGGAAGAAGAAAGAAGAAAAATAGAGAAGAACAAAAAGGTGCAGGATGGATAGCAAGTTTTGCAGATACAATGACTTTGCTATTAACTTTCTTTATATTATTATATTCAATGGCTGATGTTAATGAGGATAAGATAAAAGCTATGGCACAGGTATTTCAGGAAGTTTTATCAGGTGAAAGTGCTGATTCAATATTAGAATTTGACGAGTTTGATGGAACTGTTCCAATTATTGGTGGAGATGGTAAAGTTGATGGACCAGATTTACCTTATGAAAATGAGGAAGACTACACATATGAAGAGCTTAAAGAATATATTTCAGCTAATAGCTTAGAGGAACAGATGACACTTGAAAAAAATAAGGATGGTATTCTTTTAGAACTTGGGGAAAGCATTTTATTTGCATCAGGTAAATCAGAACTTAAGAGCAAAGCTATCTTAGCTAAAGTTGCAGAGGTAATAACTAATACAACTGGTGAGGTTAGAATAGAAGGGCATACAGATAATGTTCCAATATCAAATCCAAATAAAACTAACTGGGAGTTGTCTACTGAAAGATCAGTAGCTGTTGTTAGATATTTTATGGAAGAGAAAAAAATTGACCCAAAAAGATTGTCAGCAGTTGGTTATGGTGAATATAAGCCAACGGAAGATAATGGAACATCTGAAGGAAGGGCAGCAAATAGAAGGGTTTCTATTTTATTTGTAGCCCCTGAAGAGTAAGGGGGAAATAGTATGGCAAGTAAGAATAAAAATAAAGAAGATGGTAAAAAATCATCAAAAGTAAAGTATATTATCATAGGAATATTATTTTTTATATTAGTATTTGGTGGAGCTTTTGCTTATTTTTATATTTCAAATAATAAAGGTAAAGAAGCCGGAGATAAACCTAGTAAAGAAGTAGAGTTAGAAACAGAACATTTATCACTTGGTGGAGATTTTGTTGTAAACCTATCTAATGATGGTAAAAAGAAATATATAAAAACAAATATAGTAGTTTCATATGATATTACTAAAGATGAGTTTGTAGATAATTTAGATAAAAGTGTTGTAGTATTAAGGGATTCAACAATTATGTATCTAAAAGGAAGAAGTGATGAAGAACTAGAAAATGTTGAAGGCTTAAAAGAGGGGCTTGCAAATGAATTAAATAAAGCTATAAATCAAGATAAAGCTATAGTAGATATTTACTTCCAAACATTTTTAGTTCAGTAGAAAGTAGGGGGACATTATGGAGATAAAAGATTACATTTTTTTCATAGCAAAACTTTTCTTATTCTCAGGAGGGCTACTATTATTGTTAGTGGCACTTTTGAGAAAAACAAAGCAAAAGATGGAAAAGTTATCAGCAGGTAAATATATAAAGATAATAGAAAAAACACAACTTAGTAAGACTGAAAGTATATATGTTTTAAAGCTGGGTGATGAGGGAAGTGTAATCATGTCATCTGGGAATGGAATAGAAAAGATAAAGGATTTAACAAAGGAAGATATGAGCACTATAGAAAATCATAAAGATAAAGTCAATGATGATATGGTGCTTATGTATAATAATGGGGTTTTTGAATTTAAAAATAAGGCAGTAAAATTTATGGGGAAGTTTAAGAGGAATAAAAATGAAGAATAAAAAGTTTTTTTTAATTTTAGCCCTTAGTTTATTGGCTATTATAGTTTTAAATAATTCAACAGTTTTAGCAGAACCAGCAGACATAACTTTATCGCTTGGTGATACACCAAAGGAGTTTGTTGGAAGTATAAAATTAATGATGATTTTAACAGTGCTTACACTACTACCATCATTCATTATTATGACAACTTGTTTTACAAGAATAGCAGTAGTATTATCATTTTTCAAAAGTGCAATAGGAGCGCAGCAATCTATACCAGCACAGGTTTTAGTTGGACTAGCTCTTTTTACAACAATATTTGTTATGGCACCAGTTATGACAGAAATTAATGATAATGCATTAGAACCATATATGGCAAATGAAATTACGCAAGAGGAAGCTATAAAAAAAGGTTCAGCACCAATTAGGACATTTATGTTAAAGGAAACAAGACAGAAAGATTTAGAACTTTTTATTGATATGGCAAAAATAGATAAGACAGAAATTACAAGAGAAAATATACCACTCGTAGCAGTAGTTCCAGCTTTTATTATCAGTGAACTTAAAACTGCATTTGAAATAGGATTTTTAATTTATCTACCATTTTTAGTTATAGATATGGTTGTAGCAAGTGTACTTATGTCAATGGGGATGTTTATGCTTCCACCAGTTATGATATCACTACCATTTAAACTTTTATTATTTGTAATGGTTGATGGATGGCATCTACTTATAAAATCACTTGTTCAAAGCTTTATGTAATTAAAAAGGGGGAGATTAAAGATGACAGATACGCTACTTATTGGGATTATAACTAATGCAATGATGGTTGCACTTAAACTTGCAGGTCCATTTTTACTTGTTTCAATAGTTTTAGGACTTCTTATAAGTATATTTCAAGCAACAACACAGATACAGGAGCAGACTTTAACTTTTGTTCCAAAATTATTTGGAATAGCAGCAGTAGGGTTATTTCTTGGAACTTGGATGTTACATACTTTAATTAATTTTACACAAGAAATATTTACAATGATTGCAACACTTTCAAGTTAGGGGGCTTTTATGGATATATCAGTAATTATAGCTATAATTTTTATCTTTACAAGAATTACATCATTCATAATAGTTACTCCAATATTCTTTCCACAGTCAACACCAAAGCAGTTAAAGGCAATGTTTTCAATGATGCTTGCATTTTTCTTTGCTATGAATTTAGAACTTCCTGTTATTACTGAAGTTCCAAATGATATAGAGTTAATTATTGCAATTTTTAATGAAGCTTGTTCTGGGATTTTGTTAGGGCTTGTAGTAGGACTTTGGTTTTATTTTATAAAAATGGGTGGAAGTTTTTTAGATTTACAGATGGGACTTTCAATGCTTAGTATGTTTGATCCAAATACAAAAACTAATGCAACAATGCTTGCTAATATAAGTCACTGGGTTGCTATTCTTGTATTTTTCATAGTTGATGGACATCATATGATAATAAGAATGCTTAGCAAAAGTATTGAGGTTATAGCACTTGGGAAGAACATAATTATGCAAGATAGTATGGGAATAATGATAGAAGCCTTTGCAAGTTATTTTGTACTAGGACTTAGAATATCAATACCACTTGTTTTACTTATTATTATATCAGATATAGTTATGGGACTTATATCAAGAAGTGTTCCACAACTTAATGTAATGGTAGTAGGTATGCCAATTAAAATAGTTGTAGGAGTAGCAAGCTTTTTAATATCGCTTCCTATGATTGTAAAAGTAATACTTTCAGGTTTTGATATAATTCCTGAAATAATAAATCAAATCTTCGCTTTAATGCCTATTGTGTTTATCTTTTCAGAGGAGAAAACAGAAGAGGCCACACCAAAGAAAAAATCTGATTCAAAGAAAAAAGGTCAAGTTCCAAGAAGTAAGGAGATTACAACTGCTTTAAGTCTTGGAGCAATACTCTTAATTATAATGACACTTGGGTCTTATGTAGTTAATAATCTTAAAAGTGTTATGATACATTATTTTTCGACCGATTTTAAAATAACTTTAACAGAATTTGAAATAAATAATTTAATTATCTCAAGTTTCATAAAATTTACTGAGGTTTTTCTTCCAATAGTTGTTCCAATAATGATAGTTGGAATTGCAACAAGTATTATGCAGACTGGCTTTATAGCAAGTGGAGAAGGTCTTAAACCATCACTTAGTAAAATAAATCCAATAAAAGGGCTGAAAAATATGTTTAGTGTAAAAAAACTTGTAGATCTTGCAAAAAATCTTTTAGTTGTTGGATTATTATCATATGTTGGAATTGGTTTTATGAGAGATAATTATGAAAATATAATGAAACTTGGTGGATTATACTTTCCAACTTTTGGTCTAGAGTTTAAATTACTTTTAATGGAAATAATTTTTAAAATATTTTTAGTTTTAGTTGCAATTGCAGCAGCAGATTATTTTATGCAATTTAAAATGCATGAAAAAGATATGAAAATGACAAAGCAAGAAATTAAAGAAGAGTCAAAACAGGCAGAGGGAGATCCTCATGTTAAAGGAATGAGAAAACAAAAGCAAAGAGAGATGGCAATGGGGAGAATGATGCAATCTGTACCAGATGCAACAGTAGTTATAACTAACCCAACACATTTAGCTATTGCGATTAAATATGATAAAGATTCACCAGGAAGTGCACCTATGGTTATTGCTAAGGGGGCAGATCATATGGCACTTAAGATTAAGGAAAAAGCTAAGGAACATAATGTTCCGATAGTTGAGGATAGAGCACTTGCAAGAATGATGTATGAAACTGTAGAGGTTGATAGTGAAATTCCTATGGAAATGTATAAAGCTATAGCAGAAATTTTAGCAGTTATTTACAAGATAAAATAAAAATGGTGAAAATTTAAGGGAAGGGAGTTAAAGTACATTGGATTTTAAAAATTTAAATTTAAAAGGCAAATCGGATATAGTTATAGCTTTTGGAGTAATTGGAATAATACTTATGATAATAATTCCTCTTCCATCATGGATGCTTGATATATTACTTGCTTTAAATATAACGATATCGGTAGTTATAGCACTTATAACAATGTTTACAACTAATGTGCTACAACTTTCAGTATTTCCAACACTTTTGCTTGTAACAACACTTTTTAGGCTAGGGCTTAATATATCATCAACAAGACTTATTCTAAGCGAAGCTGAGGCTGGAGCTATAATTGCAGCTTTTGGTGAGTTTGTAATAGGTGGTAATTATGTTGTTGGAGTAATCATATTTTTAATTATAGTAATAATTCAATTTATGGTTATAACAAGTGGAGCAGGAAGAGTTTCAGAGGTTGCAGCAAGATTTACACTTGATGCAATGCCTGGTAAGCAAATGAGTATAGATGCAGATTTAAACTCAGGACTTATAGATGAGTCTGAAGCTAAAAAGAGAAGAAGAGATTTGCAACTTGAAGCAGATTTTTATGGTTCTATGGATGGAGCATCTAAGTTCGTTAAGGGAGATGCTATTGCAGGAATTATAGTAACAGCTATAAATATAATAGCTGGTATAGTAATTGGAGTTGCAATGCTTGGAATGGATTTTGGTCAAGCAGCAAGTACATATGTGAATTTAACAGTTGGAGATGGACTTGTAAGTCAGATACCAGCACTGTTAATTTCAACAGCATCAGGAATACTTGTAACTCGTTCGGGGTCATCAGAAAATTTTGGTACAGTTTTAACAAAGCAACTTACAGCTTTCCCAGTAGCACTTGCAATAGCATCATTTTTAATGTTTGCTTTAGCAATTGTTCCTAATATGCCTAAAGTACCATTTTTACTTCTTGGAGTTTTAACAGGTGCTTGTGCTTATTTTGTTTATAAAGATGAAGCTAAGAAAGAAGAGGAGCTTATTGTTAAAGAGGTTGAACAAGTTGAGGCAGAGGATAGAAAAGAACCAGAAAATGTTATGAGTTTAATTTCAGTAGAAGCTTTAGAAGTAGAAATTGGATATGGACTTATACTACTTGCAGATGATGCATCAGGTGGAGATTTACTTCAAAGGATAGCATCTGTTAGAAGGCAATGTGCAATAGAAATGGGAATAGTAGTACAGCCGATTAGAATAAGAGATAATCTTCAAATTAAAACAAATGAGTATGTAATAAAGCTTAGAGGTACAGTAGTAGCTTCGGCAGAAATTATGCCAGGGATGATTTTATGTATGGACCCAACAGGAGAATCAGGAATGATTGAGGGAATTAAAACTGTTGAGCCAACATTTGGACTTCCAGCATATTGGATAAATAATGATAAAAGAGAAGATGCAGAGATTAGAGGGTTGACAGTAGTTGATCCAACAACAGTTATGGTTACGCATCTAACAGAAACAATAAAATCTCATTCTTATGAACTACTAGGAAGACAAGAAGTTAAACTGATAGTTGATAATACTAGAGAAAAATATAGTGCTGTTGTTGAAGAACTTGTACCAGATTTAATGAGTATAGGAGAACTTCAAAAAGTACTACAGAATTTACTTCGTGAGAAAGTTCCAATAAAAGATATGGTTACAATAATGGAATCACTTGCGGATAATTCAAAAAATACTAGAGATATAGAAGTTTTAACTGAATATGTAAGGTTTGCACTATCAAGAACTATATGTAATCAGATAGTTGATGAAGAAAGAGCAGTTACTGTTGTAACATTACCAACAGAACTTGAAGAACTTATAGCAGCTAAAACTCAAAAATCATCACAGGGTTCATTCCCAGCAATAGATCCTGATACAAGTACACAGATATATAATTCAATTAAAGAAAAAATAGAGTCAGTATATTTCTATAATAATCAAGCGGTTATTTTAGTTTCACCTAATATAAGAACTTCGTTTAGAAGGTTTATAGAGATGATATTCCCACACGTTATGGTTATATCATTAAATGAAATTCCTAATGATGTTCAAATAAAATCAGAGGGAGTTGTATGTGTGTAGATGGTTATTAAAAAATATCTAGTTACTAATATGAATGAAGCTATGACAAGAATAAGACTAGAACTTGGAAGTGATGCAGTTATAATTTCACAAAGGAATGTAAAACAGGGTGGCTTTTTAGGATTGTTTGCAAAGAAGTTTATAGAAGTTACAGCAGCAAAAGATAACAGCAATGTTAAAGAGAAAAAAGTAGAAGTTGATAATACTGATGCCTTAGAGGCTATAAGAGTTGCTATGAGTAAAAATATTTTTAATGATAATAAAAATACAGAAAAAATTAGTGAGGTTAAAGAAAATAAAGTAATTACTGAAAATAAAGATAGTGCTAATAGTGAACTAAGTAATGATGTGCGGGAAATGAAAAAGATATTAAGTAAGCTTGTTACTGAAAATGAAGATTCGGATATTATAAAGAAACTTAAAAGTGAAGATATATTAGATGAAATTATAAATGATGTTGAAAATTTAAGTATCAAAGATATAAATAATAAATTTTTAAATATATTAAAAATTGATGATAAAGATTTAATGGGAAATGTTGTTTTAGTTGGACCAACAGGTGTTGGAAAAACTACAACAATAGCAAAACTTGCAGGTAAGTTATCACTTTTAGAAAATAAAAAAGTTGGGCTTATAACAATTGATACTTATAGAATTGGAGCAGTTGAACAGTTAAAAACTTATGCTGAGATTATGAATATAAAATTTGAAGTTGTATTAAGTCTTGGTGAGATGGATGCAGCTATAAAGAATATGGATGATTGTGATGTTGTGCTAATTGATACAACAGGGCGTAGTAGTAATAATAAAATGCAAATATTAGAGCTTAGAGCTTTTGTTGAAAAAACAAAGCCAAGTAATATAAGTCTAGTAGTTTGTGCAACAACTAAGAATAAAGATATAAAACTTATTCTAAATGCTTATAAGCCACTTGGATTTGAAAATGTAATTATAACAAAGCTTGATGAAACATCTGTTAAGGGAGCACCTTTAAATATAGCAGTTATGAGTGG
>NZ_CAMQRY010000071.1 GCF_947036855.1 uncultured Clostridium sp. | reverse complement strand
TGTAAAGGTTTATAATAAAGAGTAGAAAAGTAAGATAAATAAATTTATAAGAATATGTAGTAATAAAAATTTGGGAGATGACAGGATGTTTAAGCACAAGAAAAGTTTAAATAGGTTATATAACAAAAGGAATATATACAAGGATATTATACGTACATGTATTATGCTTGGTAGTATAAAAGAAAAAACTAGATATGAAATAAAACTTATGACTTTAAATAATAAAATAGATAGAGTAAGTGATAAAATGGCTATGAGTAAAAGCCTTGAAGGATATAGAACGGCAAAATAAATCAATTAATAGGTTAAAAGTTAGAGAATAAATCTCTAGCTTTTTTGTTTAAAAACTTTCATAGATTAGTAAAAAAAACTTTGGTTTTAATGCTTTTGTATAGAAATTATACTTGAAAAGTATAAAGTGTAAATCATAATAGATATAAATGTATATGCATTATAATTTAAAAGAAATAACTAGAAAAATAAAAGTGAAAAACTTCAAGAAATTTAAAGTTTATTCATATATTAAGAGTATACTTTGGATGAAATAAAAATTGGAGGTAATGTTATGAGCATGTATTGGAGAGTTGCTTTTATAGCACTGTCTAGTCTTTTAATTATTTGGGGTGGATGGATGAAAGTTTATCATATAAAATGCCCAATGAGGGAATTCTATAAGGATTGGAAAAGATACTCAAATTATAATTTTTTATTCTTCACACTTTTTGGTCTTGGGTGGTTAACTTTAAATGTAGTAAATGTACTTAATGGATTTGAATATTTACGATATGTAATGATTGTAGTTATTTTAATACCTTTTGCTATTGATGCTAAATATGGAAAAATAAAATTAAATAAAGTCAAAGCAAAATAAAGACTCAGAAGTATCAGTACAGAGAGTATTGGTACTATTTTTATGCCTATTATTAAAAAAATGTTTTTTTTATGCCATCTTTTCATGATATATTTTTTATATATTATAATTAATTAAAGGAGAAATAAGATGATTATAAATAGACGTTTTAATAAATATATAGTGATGATTTTAAGTATAATAGTATTAATTTTTATTGCTGGGCTAATATATATATCATATTATTTTGATAGAACAATACAAGTACCAGTTACTTTAGGGATTAAGGATCAAAGTATAGAAATTATAGGTTTTAATAATGAATTAAGCATAGGAAAAGTTGATATACCAATAGATTCTGTGAGAAAGATAGATTATAAAGAGGGTCCAGTTCAAATAATGAATAATAATTTTAATAGAGATTTTGCAAATAAGATATATGGAAAAGAAGATGTACAAGGGCTTGGGAAAGTTTATTGCTATATAGAGAATGATGATAATCCATATATTTATATAAAGACGGATTCAAATAATTATATTGTAAATCTAAAAAATAAAAATGCTACACTTAAACAATACAAGTTTATAAAAAATTATAAATTTAATAATTAAATAAGCAAAATTTATGATAAGCAAAGGAGTACGCTTAACTTTTAATATTGCATACTCCTTTATGTATTTTATAAAGCTAAAAGTTCTTTTGAGTGAATATTAATACCACTATTAAATAGTAAATCAGAAATGTTTTCAAAAGTGATTTCTTCAATAGCTAAAAGGTCTATATCCATATCAAAATTATAATAGTTACAAAGTTCAGTTAAATATTTAAATAGGCTAGAGTTATCATATTCTAATATAGTATGTATGTAGGCGTTTTCATTTGATATGCGACTACATAGTTCAATATTTAAAGCTGAAGCTCTAACAAGATTTGAAATTTGTTCAACTTTTTTAGAAAAATTAAGTTCATTAGAAATAATAAAATTGAAGTTATTTTTTAAAAGTGTATAGTCTAAATTTAAATCACTATTAGACTTATTTTTAAAGTATAAGTATAAAAGTATATCTTTTAAATTGTGCATATGCCCTAAATAATTTATATCTAGATGTTGTGAATTATGATGTGAATTAATCATTTTTAGTCACTCCCTTAATAAGTAAACTTATATCCCATAAGATAAGTTTATTATGCAACTTTAGATAGTTAAATACAAATAAGAGAAAATAATGATTTTATAAGAAATATGCCTTTGATAGTAATAAATTAGAATAGCATAGTAGTAAATAGTAATATTAAAAAGAGATATCCTTTCAATTACTAAAAAAAATGTATTTTTAGCAATTGGAAGGATATTTTATATTACTGTATTTGGAGTTTGTCTTATAATGTTAAAAAGGAAAAAGCACTACTTTAAAGTTATTTATTAAATAACTTTAAAGTAGTGCTAAATTATAGATATAAAATAATTATGTTAATATTATCCAAAAACAATGTTTATACTATTATTATTAAGTTCCCAACTCTCTACTTTAAACTCATTATATAAAATGCTATAATCAGCTTTTATATAAACTTTTGCAGTTAAAGCTTTGTTTTTCTCATAGAAGTCTTCTGAAAAATCTAAATTACCAATACCAACAGTACCAGTATTTGATTTCCAATCAATTTTATTTGCTAAATTACCTTCAGTATTTGTATCGGCTTCATCAACAAATAATATTAAATCATCATTTATAATTCTATATGATTTCATACCTGTTTTTGTTGGAGCAATTTCTGTCTTTTTTAAACCAGTTCTTAATCGTTTCATAAAGAAACCTCCTTATTAAAAGCGTCTACTTATAGTATAGCACTAAAATGAGGTTAAAAGTGACTAATAAAATTATTATATGGTGAAAGTACTGGATTTATCATATAATTTTATAATTTTAAGAAAAAAATGGAAAATAAATTAGCTTTTATGAAATTTTAGTGGAATGATATAAAAAACATTTTAATTTTAGGAAATATTAATGATTATAAGATATATGTAAAATTACTAATTAAATTAAAGCATAAAGATGGTAAATTTATCAAAAATAAAAACTTTTTAGAAATTAAAAGTGGGCTTATAATATAAGCAAGATAAGTAAATTATTATACAGAGGTGAACTAGAAAATGAAAATTAATACTGTTTTAGAAGGGGATTTAGAGTTAGAAAAGCGATATAGTCCTAATGGATTTACAATAACTATTACTAAGCTTGATAATTTTGGTACAAATATTAATAAGCTTAGAGATATGAAAAGGACTATTGCAAGAGTTACTATAAATAATGAAAAGAATATTTTTGATATTGACTATGTTGATATTAATGATTTGAAATTCTTATTAATTAAAGTTATTGATAAATATGAGAAGCTTCACTATAAAGGTTCTGAAATTGAAGTTTTAGAACTTGGAATAAATAAAAGAGATATTACAACAAATTTAATATCAGAAGTTATTATTACAAGAGATTCTATACTTAATAAAAAAAGTTTTGAATTTAAAAGAGGTGTGGAAAATACACCGGAAAAATATATATTGTAGAATATAGGAAACTGTAATATGAGTTAGTAGTAAGTTAAAGAATACAATATAAATAAAGTCGCAGTTAGAGAAAGTAAAATGGATTTTATAGAGTAGACATTATTAAAAGATGTTTAACTATATGGTTCATTTTCTTTTTTTATGAGGTTAATAAATGAAAAAAACTTGTCCATATTAATCTATGCTGAAATACGCATTAGATTAATATGGACAAGTACATTTATTAAAATGTTATTATTTATAAAATTCTATTGCAACTTCAAATGTAGTTTCATCATAGAAATTTTCTATCATTTTTTCTATGCGTTTTCTTTCTTCATTGTAAGCTCTATACTTTATATTAAGCTTATTCATTTCATAAGAAACAATAGTATCTGTTACTGTATAATCTGAATCAAGTTCATCTGCAACTGTAGATACATTATTATGGTAAGTATTTGCGATTGCTGATAATGATTTATACATATGTGCAATTGCTGTTAAATCATTAACTGAGCAAAGCTCATCACGGTAGGGAATTACTCTACTTGCTTTTTGGTGATGTATTTCTTTATTGATATCAGAAATGATTTTTTCAAGTCTAATAATATCACTCCAAGCCTTAGTAAAATCTTTCACATTACTATCTGTTATAGGTTCTCCTATTTTATAAGTATGTTCACCTTTTACTGTGATAGTATATTCATAACATAAATCTCTGTAATAATCCTTTTTTGCTCTTAATTGAGTTACTGTAAATAGCATATAAACATCTCCTATCTCATTTTAAAGTTTTGTATATTATTTTAAAATCTTATAAGCTATAAAAATTTAAAATAATATTACTATGGTGCTATATAGTTATTGTGAATGTATATTCATAATATTTTAATATAGTTACTTGCACTAATACTATTTTACCATACTTTTTAAAAGTTCTGCGAATATAATAATATTCTTCTTCTCATTATTTAGCTATTTTAGTTGTAGGTTGATGGGGATTTTATCATAATGATGAGTAATTTTATAATTTGTGGAGAGAAAATTCTTTAATATGTGATTTGTTGAAATAATTACTAGATTGAAGTAAACTAAAAGACAATATAATACTTATAATAATAGAAGAAAATTTATGTTAGGTAAAAAATAGCATAATAAGCGAGTAACATTTGGAGGAATACATAATGGTAAAATCAAAAGAAATGAGAGCAGTAGCAAGGAAAAAGTTAAAAGGTCATTGGATTCAGGCTATAGGAGTTTGTATATTTATAACGTTGGCATCTATGCTAATAGGTGGAGTTTTATATGAAGGTATTAGCTTACTAAGTGGAGTAATTACTATGATTATAGTAGCACCACTTACATTTGGATTAGATTTATATATGCTAAAAATTTCAAAGAGGGAATATAAATTTTCAAATCTATTTGAAATGTTTAGAAGTAAGATGATATGGAAATCAATAGTTATACAGTTAATTTGGATGATTGGAGCTATAATAAGTTTAATACCTATAATTATTATGGCATATGCTTTGATAAGTGATACAGGTAGTAATGGTGATTTAGCAGGGAGTATTACAAGTCAGATGGGGATAATGCAGCAGCTTATTATGATTATTGTTACATTAGGGATTTTAGTAGCATTATGTATTCCGTTTATTATGTATTCATATTCATATGCACAAATAATTTATATAGCAGCAATAGATAGTAATATGCCGATTAAAGATATATTTACACTTAGTAGAATTTTTATGAGAGGGCAAAAGTGGAGAATGTTTAGACTTCAAATTACTTATATTGGCTGGTATCTTATAAGCTTATTAACAATTGGTGTAGGATTTATTTGGTTAGTTCCTTACTTTAAAGAGGGAATGGCAGTATTTTATAATGAGATTAGTGGAGTTGGAAATTTAGAAAATTAATAATTTGAGTCATAGTAAAGAACTCTATTATGACTTTTTAGCTTTGATAAGATTAAATGTTAAGTGAATAGTGTATAATTGAAGTAAGAAAATTAAAAGGATAATAGGGGGTTTATAATGAAAAAAGTAATTTTTGATAAAAATATAGCAAGAGATTTAATAGATAAAAAGTCTATGTTTGTCATTCAAGATGGAGATAGTAAAAATATAGTTATGGAGACTCTTTTAGAGCATTTAGATTTGCCAGATGTAGATGTGCAAATGGTATCTTTAGTTGATGATGGTTTTTGTAAATCAGTATATTATAAAACTTTAAGAGAAAATAGCTCGAATGAAGAGTATTGTAATGGTAAGTTATTTATATTTGCAAATAAAGAAACGGTATCTATGCTAAAAAATAATAATAGTGAAAATATTAAATTTATAGTATTTACAGAGTCAGTATTTAATTATAAAGAGATGGATAACATTTATATATTTAATGGTGGTAAAGATAAAGGTAGAATTAAAAAAAATCTTCTAAGTAATTGTGGAGAAATTTTAAAATCTATTGATAAAGATAAGGTTGGAACACAAATTATTTTTTAATTTAATATTAAACTTATAAAACTATGTTTAGAAAAAAATTCTAAACATAGTTTTATTTTTTTGCTTGAAAGTATATATCTTTTAAATCATTACAATGGAAAATAATGGTAAAATGTGATAAGGTAAATATGGGTGGTATTAAGTAAACTGCACCAATTTTATTTATTTGAAGAAAAATTTAAGATATTAATAGTATTACACTCTTTGGAGGTGATAATTATAAGATTTGGTTTTGTTGGAGCAGGGAAACTGGGAGTTTCTCTAGGAAAATATTTTATTGAGAATAGTATAAAAGTTAGTGGTTATTGTAGTAAAAGTGAATCATCTGCTAAGGATGCAAGTTCTTTTACAAATACAAGATACTATGAGAATTTAGAAGTGTTAGTTAGTGAGAGTGATACTATTATTATTTCCACACCTGATTCAGAAATTGAAAAGGTATGGAATAGTTTAAAGGAGCTAGATATAAAGGGCAAACTTATTTGTCATTGTAGTGGCTCTATATCTTCGGATATTTTTTCAAATATTAATAATTTTGGAGCATATGCTTATTCAATTCACCCAATGATTGCTATATCAAGTAAATATGAATCATATAAAATTTTAGGTAGGGCTATTATAACTATAGAAGGAAGTCCGAAGTATAAGTACTTTCTTAATACTATGTTTAGAAATCTTGGTAATGAAGTTTGTTTTATTTCAAGTAAGAATAAGGCAAAGTACCATTTAAGTGCTGTTATGGCAAGTAATCTTGTTATAGGGCTTCTAAATAAAAGTATTAATAATCTTATGGAATGTGGATTTTCAGAGGAAAAAGCACTTATGGTTATAACAAGCCTTGCACAGCTTAATATTAAAAATATAGGAAGTGATGGGCTTGAAGAAAGTCTTACAGGTCCAGTTGAGAGAGGTGATTTAAGAACTATTAAATCACATATTGATTGTATGGACAAGATTTCTGATATTGAGTTATATAAGCTTTTATCTAGTGAAGTTTTAGATGTAGCAATTAGGAAAAATAATGATAGAAATTATAAAGAAATTGAGGATTATTTAGGGGAGAGGTTATGAAGAATACAGCAGTTACTTTTAAAATGTGCAAAGAAAAAAATGAGAAGTTAACAATGCTTACAGCCTATGATTATAGTATGGCAAAGCTTGTTGATAATTCAGGAATTAATGGAATTTTAGTTGGAGATTCTCTTGGTATGGTATGTCTTGGGTATGAAGATACTTTATCTGTAACTATGGAGGATATGATTCATCATACAAAAGCAGTTTCAAGAGGTACTAAAAATGCTCTGGTTGTTGCAGATATGCCATTTATGTCATATCAAACTTCAGTTTATGATTCTGTAGTTAATGCAGGAAGACTTATAAAAGAAGGTAGAGCACAGGCTATTAAGCTTGAAGGCGGTCTTGAAATATGTGATAGAATTTTGGCTATTACAAAAGCATCAATTCCTGTGATGGGGCATATAGGACTTACTCCACAGTCTGTAAATGTATTTGGTGGATTTAAGGTTCAGGGTAAAGATGAGGAGAATATTAAAAGACTTATAAATGAAGCTATTGAAATTGAGAAAGCTGGAGCATTTGCCATAGTTTTAGAATGTGTACCAGAAATGGTTGCAAAGATAATATCTAAAAAGCTCAGTATTCCAACAATAGGAATAGGAGCGGGAGTAAATTGTGATGGTCAAATTCTTGTATATCAAGATATGCTTGGAATGTATAGTGATTTCACACCAAAGTTTGTTAAGAAATTTGATAATCTTGGTGAAAAAATAGATATAGCATTTAAAAGTTATATAAATGAAGTAAAAGATGGAGTGTTCCCAAGTAAGGAACATATTTTTAATATAGATGAAGAAATTTTAGAAAAATTATATTAAGGGGATGGAGCTATGATTTGTATAGATGGTATAAAAGAAATAAGAGAAACGGTAAAAGAGTGGAGAAAAGAGGGATTATCAGTTGGGTTTGTACCAACTATGGGATATTTACATGAAGGGCATGAGAGTTTAGTTAAAAAGGCTAAAAGGGAAAATGACAGAGTTATAGTTAGTATATTTGTAAATCCAACACAGTTTGGAGTAAATGAAGATTTAGATGCTTACCCAAGAAATTTAGAAAATGATAAGGTTATTTGTAAAAGAGCAGGAGCAAATATAATTTTTAATCCTAAAAATGAAGAAATGTACTTTGCAGATGAAGTGAGCTTTGTTGATATGAATGGATTAACAAAAGAGCTTTGTGGGAAGAGTAGACCTATTCATTTTAGAGGCGTATGCACTGTTGTAACAAAGCTTTTTAATATAGTGAAATGTGATAGAGCATACTTTGGGCAAAAAGATGCACAGCAACTAGCAGTTATAAAAAGAATGGTAAGAGATTTAAATATGGAAGTAGAAGTAATTTCATGTCTGATTATTAGAGAAGATGATGGACTTGCAAAGAGTTCAAGAAATATTTATTTATCTAAGGAAGAAAGGAAAGCTAGTACAATTTTAAATAAAGCATTAAAAAAAGCAAAGGAAATGTTAGATGATGGAGAGCTTGATGCAAGAAAAATAGAGCTAAGAATAAAAGCAACAATAACAATGGAAAAGCTTGCAAAGATAGATTATATAAAGGTTGTAGATAGTACTACAATAAGTAAAGTTAATAAAATAGAAAATGAAGTTTTAGTTGCAATAGCTATATTTATAGGGAAAACAAGACTTATAGATAATTTTATATATAAAGCTGAATAGTCAGAAAGTTGGGGGATAAAAATGAGGGTTAATATGTTAAAAGGAAAAATTCATAGAGCAACAGTAGTTCAGGCAGAGCTAAACTATGTTGGGAGTATAACAGTAGATGAAGAGCTACTTGAGGCATCAGGAATATTTGAATATGAGAAAGTTGCAATAGTTGATATAGATAATGGGGCAAGATTTGAAACTTACACAATAGCAGGTGAAAGAGGAACAGGACTTATATGTTTAAATGGAGCAGCAGCTAGATGTGTTCAAGTAGGAGATAAAATAATACTTATGGCTTATTGTGAACTTGAAGTAGAAGAAGTAAAAAATTATAAACCTAAAGTTGTATTTGTAGATGAAAATAATAAAATTGAAAAAATTAGTGAGTATGAAAAGCATGGTAAGTTATCATATTCATAAAATAGTGTTTTAGAAAAATATCTTTTTATAATATATTATGTGAAAGTAATATTATAAAGGGATATTTTTTTGATTTAAATTAAATATGAAATATGAATTTTAATGAATTTATATTTTAAAATTAATAGTAACAAAGAAGAGTTGATAATATAAAAATATCAACTCTTTTAAATTATTTCCAAAATATGGTTGACAACCTGTGATTACAATTGTAAACTTAAAATATAGATTGAAATTACAGTTGTAATCAGAAAGGAGGAGATAGTAAAATGTCAGATATACCAAAAATATCAGAAGCAGAGTGGCAAGTTTTAAAAGTTATTTGGGATAGCCCTAAAATAACAGCAAGTTTAATAATTGAGAGTTTGAAAGACAGGGAAGAATGGAAGTCTAGTACAGTTAAAACACTTATTAATAGACTTTTGACTAAGAATGCTATAGGTTATGAAAAGCTAGGAAAAGAATATCTTTATTATGCATTAATTGAAGAAGATGAGTGTGTAATAAAGGAGAGTGAATCATTTCTTGATAGAGTTTTTAATGGCTCTATAAATTCAATGGTTTTAGGTTTTGTAAAATCACAGAAGTTATCAAAGGATGAGATTACTGAACTTAGAAATATTTTAGATGAAAGTTCCTGTGATGAATAATTGTTGGAGGTGTATATAGTTGATTTTTGACTTTATAATAGAAACTTCAATAATATCAAGTTTTTTAGTTATTCTTATACTTATAGTCCAAAAGATTTTTAAGAATAAGATAGCACCACACATTGGATATTATATTTGGATGATACTTATAGTTAAGCTACTTGTACCAATTAATATTCAAAGTGATTTAAGTTTGGAAAGGCTTATAAATATTGAGCCTTTGAGGGTACAACAAGTAAATAATAATGACAGTAGAGTTATGACAGAAGAAATAGGAATGGAAAAGACAATAAATCAAAAAAGTTATTTTAAATTTTTATGGTTTTTTACAGTTTCATTAATTTTTTGTTATGGCTTATTTTTATATGCAAAATTAAAAGTTAAATATAAGAAAAGCAGAAGAAATAAAAGATTTAAGATATATGAAAATACTAAGAAGCTGTAAAGAAGAACTTAAAATAAGAAGTGATATAAAAATAGTTGAGGGTGATTTTATAAAAAGTCCAGCTATTGTTGGGATTATAAAGCCAATTATTTTAATTCCAAAAGGTATGCTAAAGAATATGCAAAGTAGAAATATAGAATTTATATTTCTTCATGAGCTTACTCATTTTAAATATGGAGATATAGGGATAAATATATTGTTACAAGTGATTAAGGCTTTATATTTCTTTAATCCTATAATATATTTTGCTATGAAAAAAATTAATGATGAATGTGAGATAGCCTGTGATTATAGAGTTTTAAAGCATATAGGAAATGAAGAATTTAAAAACTATGGTAATGCATTAATTGATTTGTCAGTTAATGAATGTAAAAGGGAATATATACCACTGAGTGTAGGTATATCAATGAATAAAAAAGAATTGAAAAGGAGAATTGTTATGATAGGTAAAAATAATAAATTTGGTAAAAAGCAAGTGATAATAGGACTTGGAGCACTTTTAATGGTTGGAGCAGTAGGGCTTACAACATATGTACAGGGAGCAGATGTAAAAGGAGAGAAAATAATAGAAGTGGAAAAAACAATTGAGAATAAAGATGGGGAAAAAGTAGAGTTTATTATATTTGATGATATAGAAATTATAAAAGGTACTACAAAAGAAAATAAACAGTTCTTCAGTGAAGAAGGAAGCAAAATCATAAAGGAAGATATACAGTTTCTTAATACAGAAAAAGGTGAAACTATAAGAATAACAACTGAGTATGAAGATGGAGAAGGGATAAAAGAATTTTATGATGTTGGGAAAGATGATATGAAAATTGATGAAAAAACAGGAAATACAATAATAGAGAAAGGTGATATGAGAATTGAATTAAATAAAGCTGAGGGTTCAAAAACTTACTCAGATAAGTAAAAAAATATGATATGTTGTGGTTTTAAAATTAAATAAAGAAGGTGCTGTAGTGAATATATATTATTTACTATAGCATTTTTTGTTTACTATAAATAATGAGTAAATACTCAGTGAACTAAGATTAATGTTTAAAAAAACTTAATTACTTATGGTTATAATAATTTGAAAAAAGTATTTTTAAAATTTAGGGGAACATTTTTATACTGATTAGGTGTCTAATGGGTGTTATATAACAAAATGGTAAATGAGGGAGGTAAGTTATGGTTAGTTTTGGGCTAAGTTATTTTAAAAATAAAGAAATTACAAAAAGTAAGGAAGAATTAAGTTTAGAGGCTAGGGCAATTGTGGGGGATAAAAAAGCATTTTGTAGTCTTATAAGAGAGCATAAACTTTCTTTATATAGAGTTGCTAGAGGGATTTTAAATAATGAGTCTGATATAGAGGATGCATTATCAAATTGCATTTTAAAGGCTTATAAAAATATAGGGAAGCTAAGTCAGGAAAAGTTCTTTAAGACTTGGCTTACTAGAATACTTATAAATGAGTGTAAAAATATTATAAAGAAAAATAAGGATTATTACATTGAAGATGATAAATTTATAAATATAAATGTATACAATGATACGTACAAAGATGTGGATTTGCAAAATGCACTATTAGAGCTTGATGAGAGGATAAGAGAAACTATTATTTTATATTATTATGAGGATATGAAACAGACTGATATAGCAAAACTTTTAGATATAAATGAAGCAACTGTAAGGTCAAGAATTTTTAAAGGAAAAGAAAAATTAAGAACTGTTTTAAAAGATTATAATAATGAAAAAGTTTCAAATTTATAAGGGGGAGAAGCCATGATAGATAATTTTGATAAAAGAATTAAAGATAATAAAGAAGATGAAATTCCAAAGGAATTAGATTTAAAGCTTGAGAGCATATTAAATGATATAGAGAATGAAGAAGAAATAAGTTTAAATGATAAGAAGAAAATTAAGAATAGGAATTATAAGAAGATAGCTATGGCAGTAGGTTTATCAGTAGTTATGATGAGTGGTCTTGGAATATCAGCAGTAGCACAGACATCGGGTAGAAGTGTTAAAGAAA
The DNA here is from genome assembly GCF_947036855.1 of uncultured Clostridium sp. Lineage (GTDB taxonomy): Bacteria > Bacillota > Clostridia > Clostridiales > Clostridiaceae > Sarcina. The sequence continues at coordinate 1,069 of NZ_CAMQRY010000071.1, read as the reverse complement.
TTGTATATGATATTTTAGGATATGATGGTGAAAAAGATATTTTAAGTGATATATATAAATCACAGGAGAAAGATGGACTAGGATTTACAGTCACAAGAGCTGGTTATATGAGTGATAGAGTAATTGTTTCATATACAATAAGAAGTAAAGAATATGTGGATATTTTAAGAGATGATGAGTATTCTGTCCCATTTCCTTATCCTATATTATATTTAGATGGTGAAACTCTTATTGGAGGAAGTGGTGGAAGTGGAGGTAAAGAAATTATATCAGATACTGAAGTTGTAGGTACTTTTGACCTTAAGGAGGAAAATCTTAAAAAGTATATAGCTGATGGGAATAAAAGTTTAACTTTAAAGGTTGAAGTTTATGCAGATAAAGATATAAAAAAATTCACGACTTTTGAAACAGAGATTCCATTAAGTGAAGAGTTAATTATTAAAACAGAAAAATATGAAATAAATAAAGAAATTGGGCTTACAAATAAGTATAATACAGCTCCAAGTAAAATAAATAATATTACAATTACACCAATAGATTTAGTACTAAATACAGTACAGAAATATATAAAAGGTGCTGATGAGGAAGAAATTTTTGAGAAAATTCATAATAACTTAGATGAATATGAGATCAGTGGAGTAGGTACTATAAATAAAAATTTAAGTATAGATTATGATATATGGGATGATAAAGGTAGAATTTTAAAGTTTGTAAATGGTGGGGGAGGTTATGAGATGAATAGTAATTATATCCCAAATGCAAATATGGAAAAGTTATATATAGTACCATATATAATAAAAGCCTTTGATGAAAATTATGAGTATTATGAGGAAAAAAAACTAAATGCAACAGTTAAAGATGGAATTTTAAGAATAGAAGAAAATGAAGATTTTAAATTCACATATGAGGATTTAGAGGATAAAACAAAAATTAATGTAGTGGTAAATAAAGATTACTTTAATGATGGAATATATTTAGATATAGATGAAATGTTTTGGGATTTAAGTAATGATAAAAAAGTGAGTGAGGATGAGGTAGAGGCAATGAGATATAAGCCAAAGTCAGCAAA
>NZ_CAMQRY010000070.1 GCF_947036855.1 uncultured Clostridium sp. | reverse complement strand
TTAGAACGTGTTTAGTTTTTACTGTTATGTTATAACTACATCATACAAGGGGGAATTAATTATGAAAATATTATTAGTATGTGCAGGTGGATTCTCAACAACAATGATGATGGATGCAATAAAGACAGTTATCAAAGGGAGCCAAAAGTTAAACATAGAAGATTTTACACCAATGGAAGCTATTCCAGTTGATAGACTTGAAAGTAAAATTACAGGATATGACATAGTGCTTGTAGGACCACAGCTTAGCCACAAGTATGAGCATGTTCAAGAAATAGCAAAAGAGCATAATAAGCCAACAGTTTTATTAACATCAGAGATATATGGAGCTATGGATGGTGCAACAGTTTTAAAACAGGCACTTATAGCAATGAAAAGATTTAAGGCTTAGTAAAGTTTATAGCCATCTACTCAAAAGGGTGGGTAGATGGTTAATTATAAAAATGGTGTTTATTAGAATAACATTTTTAGTTAGGGGTAATTTAAAAATGTTAATTAGTATATAGGCATTTTTAGAATAAATGAGAGATTCATGGTCAAAATAAATAGAAAAATTTAAGGGGGAATTAACATGGGAGGAACACTTTTCGGAAAGTTTGAGGCATTCATTAGAAAGTATTTAATGCCAGTAGCAAACAAGATTGATAAGCAACCACATCTTAGCGCAGTTAAGAAGGGAATGGTTGTCTTAACACCGATACTATTACTTGGTTCACTTGCGTATCCATTAAAAACTATTAAAAACGTATTTGAAAATAACATGGCAGTTCAAAACTGGTTTGAACATAACGTTTATCTTATAGACTTACTTATAAAATTATCACTAGGAATGATAGGACTGTATGCAGTTCTAGCAATATCATATTTCTTAAGTGAACATTATAAAATTTATACTATAGGTTCAGTTGCTTTATCAGCATTCGCTTATATGTTAGTTACAGTTTCGTTTGATGATAAGGGTATGCTTAATGCAAGTTTCCTTGATTCAAAAGGATTGTTTGCAGGTATTTTTATTGCAATCGCAGTAGTCGAAATTTATCGATACTTTACAATTCATAAACTGGTTATTAAAATGCCAGAAGGTGTACCAGATTTCGTATCTAGCTCATTTGAGTTAATTACACCAACAATAGCAATAGCTACTTTCTTCTTAGGTCTTAGATATGCAGTTGCAACAATGACAGATGGATTATTAATTCCAGAAGTTATTATGAAAATGCTTGCTCCAGCAATCGGATCTATGGATAACTTATTCGTAGTTGCTTTTGTTATAATGTTAAGATTATTATTCTGGTTCTTTGGAATTCACTCAGCTGTTTTAAGTCCAATTCTTTCACCAGTATTTGTACAGTTCCTTGCAGAGAATATTGCTGCAAAAGAAGCAGGGGCATTATTACCTCACGTTGTAACAGGTGGAACATTCTCAGCCTTTGCAAACTTTACAGGTTCGGGAGTTACAATAGGTCTTGTTATAGCAATGTTAATTAGTAAATCAAAGAGATATAAAAAAGTTGGACAAGTTGCATTAATACCATCATTATTCGGTATAAATGAGCCAGTATTATTTGGAGTTCCAGTAATACTTAACCCAATATTATTAATACCATTTATCTTAGGTGGAACACTTGTTGGTATATTCCCATTCGTATTAATGAAGTTTGATATACTTGCTAGACCATTCTTTGACCCTCCATACTTACCATTATTCTTTGAAGGATTCTTAACGAATATGGATTGGAGAGTACCATTTGTTCAAGTATTACAAATACTTATGTCAGTAGCTGTTTATCTACCTTTCTTCAAGATTTTAGAAAAGCAAGAACTTGCTAGAGAGCTTGAAGAAGCTGAAAAAGGAAAAGCAGAAGTATTTGATGCGAGTGAGCAAGAATTATTAGATGAATTAGATTTAGATTTCTAAAAAATAAAACAGAACCCACTAAGAAAATCTTAGTGGGTTCTACTTAAATAAATAAATAAAGATAGTTTATTTTTAATTGTGAGTTATAAAAGAACTTAAAATTAAGAATAAAGTAAAATTTAAAATATTTAGATTTGAAATATTTAGATTTGAAATATTAAAAATTAGTATAAGCAGGGGGAGTTTGATATGGGTAAATATAATTTTGATATGTTAGTTGATAGAGGTGAGTTTAAAGCTAGAAAGTGGAATATGACAGAGTTAAATGATAACGGAACATTTGGAGATAATATTATACCAATGGGAATGGCTGATATGGATTTTCCTTGTGCACCTAAAATTCAGGAAGCTATAAAGGCTGTTGCTAGTCATGGGATTTATGGATATACATATGTTCATGATGAATTTTATAATTCAATAATTAATTGGAATGATAGAAGACATAATTCAAAAGTAGAAAAAGAGTGGATTACACTTACGCATGGTACAGTTAGTACACTTCATTATATAGTTCAGGAATTTTGTGAAAAAGGAGATAATGTTTTAATACAAAGTCCAGCATATGACCCATTTTATAATGCAATAGCTCGGGGTGGAGCAAATCCAATTTATAATAGACTTGTTTTAAATTATGGTAGATATGAAGTAGATTTTAAAGATTTAGAAGAAAAGCTTAGTGATGAAAAAACAACACTTATGATTTTCTGTTCTCCACATAATCCAACAGGTAGGGTTTGGGATAAAGGTGAAGTTTTAGCTATTGCGAGTCTTTGTAAAAAGCATAATGTTTTACTTGTTTCAGATGAGATTAATAGAGAACTTATGCTTTATGGAAATAAGCATACACCTATAATTGAAACAACACAGGAGATAAAGAATAACACTATTTTATGTACTTCACCTAATAAGGCATTTAATCTTGGTGGACTTAAATCATCTTATACAATTATTCCAAACAAAGAAATTAGAGATAGACTTAAAAAAAGGCTAGAGAATAATTCTATAACATCACCAAATATATTTGTAATTCCATCAGTTACAACTGCTTATAATGAGTGTGAAGATTGGCTTGAAGAGTTAATTGAATATATAGAGGGGAATTTAGATTATTTGAGAGAGTTTTTAAAAACTAGAATTAAAGGAATTAAGCTTATAGAACCAGAAGGTTCATATCTTGCATGGCTTGATTTTAGAGAAATAGAAGACGACCCAGTAAAACTTGAAGAGTTTAACTTAAATATAGCAAAGATAAAGTTCTGTGAGGGATATACTTTTGTTGATAATGGAGATGGATTTGCAAGAATTAATTTAGGATGTCCAAGAAGTATTTTAGAAGAAGCATTAAATAGACTTGAGATAGCAGTTAAGAATAGATAGGGAGGAATTGTAATGAAAGATTTAGAATTTTTAAAAAGAATTAGTGAAGCTGATGGTATTCCAGGTGCTGAAGATGAAGTTAGAGAAATTATAAAATCAGAGCTTAAAGAATATGTTGATGAATTTATGTATGATAATCTTGGCAGTATCATAGGGGTTAAAAAAGGTGAAAGTGATGAAATAAAAGTTTCACTTGTAGCTCATATGGATGAGGTTGGTTTTGTAGTTAGAGATATAGATAAGAATGGATTTATAAAAGTTTTTCCTCTTGGTGGGTGGAATCCTCACATGGCTCTTGCATCAAAAGTAACTATCACTAATTATAATGGTGAAAAATTTGTTGGGGTTATGATGACTGATAAATCTACAAAGGATATTTCTTTTGATGATATATATGTAGATTTAGGATTTGAAAGTTTTGAGGAAGTCTGTGAAGTTAACATAAGACCAGGTGATATGGTAACGCCATATTGTAAAGTTGAAGTTATGAATGGTACAAAAAATATACTTGGAAAAGCATGGGATGATAGAATTGGGTGTGCTACTATGGTTTCAGTTTTGAAAGAACTTAAAGATGTTCACCATAATAATACAGTTTATGGAGTAGGGACAGTTCAAGAAGAAGTTGGGACAAGAGGTGGAAAAACTACAACATCTGTTGTGAAACCTGATATTGCGATAATTATAGATGTAGCTTCAACAAAAGATACACCAGCACTTGGTGGTAAAGGTAGAAAACTTAGAAAAGGACCTTGTCTTGTGGTTTGTGATAAACTTGCAATTGGAAATAAGAAATTATTAAATCTTTTTGTTGATGTTGCAAAAGATAATAATATAGATTTTCAGTATGACATTTTATCAGGTGGTGGAACAGATTCAGGGGCAGTTCATTTATATGAAGAGGGAGTTCCTTGTTTAACAGTAGTCATCCCAGTTAGAAATGCACATACAGAAACTACTATTTTTAATTATGATGATTATACCAAAGCTGTAAATTTAATAAAACTTGTAGTACAAAGGTTAGATAAGAAATTCTTAGATGAATTATATGCATATAAAAGATAATGATAAGGCTGTGGATAACTTTAGATAAGGTTATCCACAGCCTTATTTAATTAGTAGAAATTAATGCATTTATGCAAAAAGTTCATAAAATTTAAAAAAAACACATTTTCTTCACAAAATGATACGCTTAAAGTGGTAAAATAGTATTTAATATAGAAAATCTGAGATACTAAAATTAGATAACAGATATTAAATTGAGTGAAAGAGGTGTATTTATGTTAAATATTAATATAAATGAGATTGATGTTAAGTCAGTTGATGCAGTTCTAGTTCCTTTTTTTGAAGGTAAATTAGAAAGCAAGAACAAAGAAATAGAAGCAAAGATAAAAAGAGCTGAGGCTAAGAAAATATTTAAAGGTGCTAAATCAGAAGTTTTAGTTTTAGATAGAACTTTAGAAGATGGTACTGTTCAAGATATAATTGTTTTAGGTCTTGGAAAAGCTGAAGAGTTAACAGTTGATAGCATGAGAAAATCTTTCTCAAAAGCTGTAAGAGAACTTAAAGCTATAAAAGCTAAAAATGTTAAAGTTTGTTTAAAGAATGTTGAGCTTTCAAACGTAGCAGATTTAGTTAAAGGTTTAGTAGAGGGAATGATTCTTGGAGATTATAAATTCGACAAGTTCAAAACTGCTAAAAAAGATAATAGTGATATGGTAATAAATCTTCCAGAAGAGTTATCAGTAGCTAAAGAAACTTTAGAGGAATCAGTAATACTTGCAGAAGGAACAATCATTGCTAGAGATTTAGTAAATGAGCCTGCAAACATAATGGTACCATCATTACTTGCTGATGAAGCAGTTAAATGTGGAGCTAAATATGGATTTGAAGTTGAAGTTAAATCTCTTGAAGAGATCAAAGCTCTAGGAATGGAAGCATTCTTATCAGTAGCTAAAGGTTCAATACATGAGCCAAAGCTTATTGTTATGAGATATAACGGAGATTCAGAAAACTTAAATAAAAAGCAAGGTCTTGTAGGAAAAGGGTTAACTTTCGATACTGGAGGATATTCAATCAAGCCTAGTACATCAATGGATACAATGAAATCAGATATGGGTGGATCAGCAGCAGTAATTGGTGCTATGTCTATAATAGCTGAAAGAAAACTTAAGAAAAATGTAGTAGCAGTAGTAGCAACTTGTGAAAATGCTATTTCAGATAAAGCTTATAAGCCAGGAGATATCATTGGTTCAATGGGTGGAAAAAATATAGAGATATTAAACACAGATGCAGAAGGAAGATTAACTCTTATTGATGCAGTTCACTATATAATTACTAAAGAAAATGTTGATTCAGTAGTTGATATTGCTACTTTAACAGGAGCTGTTTTAGTAGCTCTTGGAACAAGTACAACAGGAGTTTTAGCTAATGAAGATAAATTCTATGCAGAGCTTCAAGAAGCATCTAAATCAACAGGTGAAGATGTTTGGAGATTACCAATAACAGAAGAATATAAAGAGATGAATAAATCAAAGGTTGCAGACCTTAAAAATATCGGTGGAAGATTTGCTGGGTCAATAACAGCAGGACTATTCATTGGTGAGTTTGTTCAAGATAAGCCATGGATGCACCTTGATATAGCAGGAACATCATGGACTGATGCTTCTCTTCCATACTCTGATTTAGGAGCTACTGGTGAGGGTGCAAGAATACTTTATGAGTTAGTAAAAAGAAGATAATAATTTAAGATATAGGGTGCTAGAGAAATCTAGCATCTTTTTTTTATGACTAAAATAAAAACATCGGCAGTTTAGTTTTGAAAAAATATAATTGTAAATTATAATATAGAAAGATTTTAAAATAAAGGGGGATAGATTTAGTGATTAGTTAAAAACTATAATATCACTAAAGTTAATGATGACAAAATTATATTTAACAAGACATGGTGAAACAATTTGGAATACACAGGGAAGATTTCAAGGTTGGGCAAATTCAGATTTAACAGAGCTTGGAGTAAAACAGGCAGAGTGGCTTGAACAAAGAATAAGAGATTTGGAAATTGATGTTGTTTATTCAAGTCCAACAGGAAGGGCATATCAAACAGCAGAAATATTAACGAGTAAAAGAGGAATAAGTATAGCAACACATGATGGGCTAAGAGAAATAAATGTAGGTATGTGGGAAGGTAAAAGCCAAGAGGAAATAAAAGAGATATGTATAGATAATCAGTATAACTTTTGGAACAAGCCACTTAGCTATAATCCAACAGAAGGTGGAGAAACTTATAATGAAATGGCAGATAGAAGTTTTAATGCAATAAATGAGATTATAAAATCAAATAAAGGTAAAAGGATTTTAGTTGTAACTCATACAATAACAATAAAAAGTTTTATGTGTAGATTAGAAGAAAGAAATTTGAATACGTTATGGGATGAGCCTTTTGTAAAACAGACAAGTCTTACGGAAATAGATTTTATAGATAATAAATTTGATATAGTACTTAATGCTGATATGTCACATCATAAATATGCTTTTAAAGAATTTAATGAATTTAAGTAGATAGATGCTAGGTTAGAAATAGATAGTGAGTAAAAATGAGCATAAAATATAAAACTTTGATATAATATGTAGAGTAAACTTTAATTTGATTAAAAAAGGAGGGCAAAAATTGAAAATTTTTATCAGATTTTTTATTCTTTTATTTGTTTTTAGTTTGGTCTTTTTAGCTAAAACTAATATTATAGTTTTGGCACAATCAAATAATAGTATAACGGAACTTATTTCTGAATTAGATACGGTAGATAGCAAAAGTGCTAGTGCAGCTAAATTACAGGAAGAAATAGGTATGGCATATTATAAAGAAAATCAAATAGATAATGCGATTAAGTATTTAGGTAATGCAGAAAGTATATACACTAATTTAGAGCTTTTAGATGAAGCGAATAGTGTAATAATAAATATATTAAGTATATCAATTGAATTAAAAAGGTATACTGTGATCATAAGGTATTCACTTACATATATTGATAATGCTACAACTCTATATAAAGAAACAGGAAATGAGCAGTATCTTAAGAATATGGTTGGTATAAATTATTTAATTGCAACAACATGTAATATACTTGGAGACAAGGCATATGGAAAAGAATATTTTAATGTTGGGGAATCACTTGAAAGTAAATATGATGTAAAAGAAACATCTAGTATAGATTATGTTAAATCTAATTATTATTATTATCAGGAAGATTATACAAGTTCTGAAAAGTATGCATATAAAGGAATAATACTAGCTAAAGATGAAAAAAGTAAATTTAATTATTTAAATGGTCTTATATATTTAGCTAGAGTTCAGTTGCATATGAATGATATAATGCATGCAAAAGCTAATTTAGCTATCGTAGGTGAGGGAAAAGATACAGTTAAATCTAATTTAATAGATGTAGAATATTATTATTATTTAGGCAGTTTATATTCAATTGAAAAAGAATGGAATAAGGCTATAGATAGTTATCTTAAAGCATATAAATATATGAATGAAAAAAATAACTATGAAATTAATATACATATTTTAAATAAGTTAGGATTATCATATAGTAAAATAGGCGATTATAAAAATGCAGTAAAATACTATCAAGAGTATATAAAAAAAGAAAAAGATATGGCTGATAGTAAGGAACAAGTAAATGCTAGCATAATTATAAATATTCATAAAAATGACCCACAGAATATACTTAGTGAAATTAAAATAAAGAAATCACAATCAAATATAAAATTGCTACTTATAACAACTATAGCAGCAATATTTTTATTACTTATAATAATAAAAGCTTATTATAGTAAAAAGAAAAATATGAAAAAATTAAGTAAAGAACTTAATAAGGATAATTTAACAAAAGCTTATAATAGAAGATATACAAATATTTATATGAAGAAACTTGCTAAAAATTACGAAGATTTTTTTGTCGTAATGGTAGATGTAGATAATTATAAATCAGTTAATGATACATATGGACACCAATTTGGAGATTTAGTCTTGAAAAAATTAGTAAAGACAATGAGAGCTTTAGGTGGTGCTAATGTATTAACTTGTAGGTATGGGGGCGAAGAGTTCCTTTTAGTTATAAAAACAAGTGATAGTGATATTGCAGTTAAAATATCTGAACTTATAAGACTTGGAATACATGGCCTTGAGTGGGATTATGGAAATGAAATTACTGTAAGTATGGGAGTTGCAAAGCATACAACTTTTGATACAATTGAAGAAGTTATTGAAAAAGCAGATTCAAATTTATATAAAGCAAAAAGAAGTGGAAAAAATAAAGTAATATACTAAAAAGAAAAACACACAATGCATCTGCATTGTGTGTTTTGTTTTTATTAAAACTCTGATTGACCAGGAGTTCTTGGGAATGGTATAACGTCTCTAATATTTGCAACACCAGTTACATACATTAATAGTCTTTCAAATCCAAGTCCGAATCCAGCGTGCTTAGTTTCTCCAAATTTTCTAAGTTCTAAGTACCACCAGTAATCTTCTTCATTAAGACCAAGGTCTTTAATTCTCTTAAGAAGTTCATCATATCTTTCTTCTCTTTGACTTCCACCAATGATTTCTCCGATTCCAGGAACTAAACAATCCATTGCTGCAACAGTTTTTCCATCTTCGTTTAATCTCATGTAGAATGCTTTGATTTCTTTAGGATAATCAGTAATGAAAACTGGTTTCTTAAATACATCTTCAGCAAGATATCTTTCATGTTCTGTTTGAAGGTCTATTCCCCACTCAACTTTATAATCGAATTTCTTATCAGCTTTTAATAATATCTCAACAGCTTCTGTATAAGTAACTCTTCCAAAGTCTGATGAAACAACATGGTTTAATCTTTCAAGTAATGTTTTATCAACAAAACTATTAAAGAATGCTAATTCTTCAGGACATTCTTGCATTATATAGTTTATAACATATTTAAGCATATCTTCAGCAAGATCCATATCATCTTGAAGATCAGCGAAAGCTATTTCAGGTTCTATCATCCAGAACTCAGCAGCATGTTTAGTTGTGTTTGAATTTTCAGCTCTAAAAGTAGGTCCGAAAGTATAAACATTTCTAAATGCTAAAGCAAATGTTTCTGCATTTAATTGTCCTGAAACAGTAAGGTTAGTTTCTTTTCCAAAGAAATCTTTCTTATAGTCTATAGCACCATCTTCTGTTAAAGGAGCATTTTTTAAATCAAGTGTTGAAACTTGGAACATTTCACCAGCACCTTCACAGTCTGAACCTGTAAGGATAGGAGTATGAGTATATACAAATCCTTGATCTTGGAAGAATTTATGGATACCATAAGCAGCTACACTTCTAACTCTAAATACAGCTGAAAACAGGTTGCTTCGAGGTCTTAAGTGAGCTATTGTTCTTAAATATTCAAGAGTATGTCTTTTCTTTTGAAGAGGGTATGTTGAATCAGACATTCCTTCTAAAATAATTTCCTCTGCTTGAATTTCAAATGGTTGCTTTGTGTTTGGTGTCTCAATAAGAGTACCAATAATTTTTATAGCAGAACTTATAGGAAGTTTAGCTATTTCATCATAGTTTGAAAGTTTGTCGTTTGCAAAAACAACTTGAACATTTTTAAAGAATGAACCATCATTAACTTCTATAAATCCAAATGCGTTAGAAGCTCTAAGAGTTCTAATCCATCCTGAGATTTCTATTTGCTTACCAGCATACTCAGATGTGTTTCTATAAAGACTTTTTACTAAAATTGAATCTTTCATAATACTTATCCTCGCTTTTCTAAAATTTATTTTTGGATACAAAAAAAACCCCAATATCCTATTCTGGGACGAAAGGATTTCGCGGTACCACCCAAATTGCTCTGAAAAAAATTCTAAGCCAACTTATTTATACAAGCACAGTTATATGCCTTTCAATGAATAACGGTTTGACTCCGTCTAAGCCTACTAAAAATTAATTTTTCGGTTAGAAACTCCAAGATGTTCTTCAAAAAAGGTTTAAATATGAGACTCTCACCATAACTCACTCGCTAAATAGATAAATTCCTTAGTTTACTCTTCTCTTCACAGTAATTAGTTTTTTTAATTATAATTTATTTTACAATATCTAATTATTAAATGCAATAATAAATAATATATGAAAAAAGAGATTGTATTGTGTACAATCTCTAAAAGTTATTCTCTACCACGCTCATATGAGGAAATAAGAGAACTTGGGAATTTATTTATTTGCATATCTTTAACTATCTTTAGTACATTATATTCAACGCTTCTGATTTTAACTTTAGGAGTAGCTCCATTAAATAAATCAATTATAGCGTATGTTGCATTTGGTGAACCATTTTTAGGTTTACCAACACTACCATCATTAACTAAAAGTTTATCGCCAAATTGTTTAGAACCAGGAATATGAGTATGTGCACAAACAAGAATATCAGCATCAAGATTACTCATGATTCCTTCAATATCTTCATTTGCTTCATCAAGGTATTCATTGATTTTTCTTGGACTTCCATGAACAAATTTAATTTTTTTACCACATACGTCCATATTAAATTCTGTTGGAAGATTATCAAGGTAATAAATATTTGATGCTCTTAGTTCTTCAACAGTCCAAGTAAGTGAAAAATCATTAATATTAGTTCTTCTAATATAAGTAAAATCATTATCAACAACAGATGCATCATAGTTTCCTTTGATACAAAGGATGTTTTTCCTTTTAATCAGTGCAATAACTTCATTTGGGTGAGGACCATAACCAACTAAATCACCAAGGCAAATTATTGTATCAACTTCTTGAGAATCTATATCCTCTAAAACTCTAAGTAACGAATATAAATTTCCATGTATATCTGATATAACAGCTAATCTCATAAATATAACTCCTTTTAAAAAAATAGAATAGTGGTTATAATTCCACTATTCTAATTATATTATTTTTTTAGCTTTTTCTCTAATCTATTTTCAAGTTTTTTTAGAACTTCTGAAAGTTCAGATTTTAATTTTAAAATCTCAGTATTATTTAGAGTATCAGACTTTGGATTAAAGTCTGGATTTTTTTCATGGAAGGCATCTATATCATAAACCTCTTCAAGATTATTTATAAATTCCTCTTTAGGTGTAATTGCTTTTTTCTTTGTAGAATCCACATCATAAATTTCCCCTGTAAAAGCATTTTCATCTTGTAACTTATCTATAATTTTATTTTTTATGGCTATTATATGTGCAATATCTTCTTTAGATATATTATCAGATAATTTTTTCATTATATTTTCTACAACAAATTTAAGATGTTCAATCTCAACAGCGGCAGGTAAATACTTATAGTTAGAGTTATTTAGATGGAATAATTTTTTAACCTTCTCTATAAGATTTTCAAAATAAATAGCATTTTCCCTTATTTCAACACTTGTTAATGGTTCATCTGTTCTCATTTAAATTTCTCCTTTGTTTACGCAATTATCCATATTAAAAATATAAAAAATTGGTATATTAATACTTTTAATATATTATAACATTAAAAATTATCTACACTAACAATTATTAAATTTTTTTTATCTAGTGTATAATTAAAGAAATTAGTAGTTTTTTTGAAAGGATGATTTTAATGAATAATTCAAGAATTGATAAAGTTATAGAAGAGATGAAAAAGCAAAATCTTTCACAAATAGTTGTTACATCAGCACCATCATTATTTTACTTAACAGGTAAGATGATACATGCAGGAGAAAGAATGCTTGCATTATACATAAATGTTAATGGTGATAAAAAATTTGTTGTAAATAAACTTTTCCCAGTTGAAGAGTGTGGAGATATAGAGCTTGTTTGGTATGATGATATACAAGATGGAGTAGAAGTATTAAGTAAACTTACAGATAAATCTAAAGAAATTGGTATAGATAAAGATTGGAAAGCACATTTCCTTATAAGACTTATGGAGCTTAAGGGAGCAAGTGGTTTTATAAATGGTTCACCAATTATAGATAATCTTAGAATGACTAAAGATGAAAAAGAAAAAGAACTTATGATTACAGCATCAAAAATTAATGATGAAGTTATGAGTGAAATAGTTTCATGCATAAATGATAATTCAACAGAAAAAGAAATTTGCGCTATTATAACAGAAAAGTATTTAAGTATGGGTACATCAGGAAATTCATTCCCATCAATAGTTGCTTATGGAGCTAATGCTGCTGATCCGCATTGTTCATCAGGAGATAGCAAACCAAAAGCTGGAGATTGTATAGTTATTGATATGGGATGTAGAAAAGATAATTATTGCTCAGATATGACAAGAACATACTTCTATAAAGAAGTTTCAGATAGACATGCTGATATATATAATATAGTTTTAGAAGCTAATAAAAGAGCTATAAAGACTATTAAACCAGGTGTTAGATTCTGTGATGTTGATAATGCAGCAAGAAATTATATAACTGAAAAAGGTTATGGTGAATATTTTACACATAGAACAGGACATTGTATAGGAATAGAAGTTCATGACTTTGGAAATGTAAGTTCAGTTAATGAAGAAGTTTTAAAAGAAGGAATGATTTTCTCTGTAGAACCAGGGATTTATATTAAGAATGATATTGGTGTTAGAATAGAAGATTTAGTTATGGTAACTAAAGATGGTTGTAAAAGACTTAATGAGTATAATAAAGAACTAACAGTAATAAAATAATAGATAAAAACGGACAACTCAATATGAGTTGTCCGTTTAATTTTTAGGATAATAGATTATGCACTAAATAATATTCCTGCAATTGTTGCAGTCATAAATGTAGCCATAGCTCCACCAAGTAAAGCTTTGAACCCAAGTTTTGCTATTGTTCCTTTTCTTTCAGGAGCAAGTCCACCAATACCAGCTATTTGAATAGCGATAGATGAGAAGTTAGCAAATCCACAAAGAGCATAGCTTAAAATCATAATAGTTTTAGGTTGTAATGTATGATTAGCTATATTAACTCCAAGTTCTGAGTAAGCAACGAATTCGTTGATAGCAATTTTTTGACCAAGAAGACTACCAGCAGTTGATAAATCAGACATAGGTACTCCCATAAGCCAAGCAATTGGTGTGAAAGCTTTTCCAAGAACCCAGTAAAGACTTAAGAAGTCCATACCAAAGATTCCACCTACCCATCCAAGTAAAGCATTGATTAAAGCTATTAAAGCTATAAATGCAAGTAACATAGCAGCAACATTTAAAGCCATTCCAAGCCCTTCTGATGCACCATTTGCAGCAGCTTCAATAACACTTGAACTTGTTGATTCAAGTTTAACTTCTGTACCTGATTTAGTTTCAGGAACTTCAGTTTCAGGAATTAACATTTTAGCAAGTAGAAGTCCAGCAGGAGCAGCCATTATAGAACC
>NZ_CAMQRY010000069.1 GCF_947036855.1 uncultured Clostridium sp. | reverse complement strand
ACCATTAAACTTTAAAAATCTAAATATATTAATCTTCTTTAAAATCCATATATCTACTGCATATCTCCTCTTAAAACCATAATCAATTACATACGCTATATCTGTTATAAGCATTATATATTCTATACATAATATAATAGTAAGTAATATTGTATATGGTAATATTATATCTCTAATATATAAAGTCCTTGTAAATAGCATAGTTAAAAGTATTAAAGCCCCTGTAAACACTCCTATGTTAATCAAAACTGGAGTTTTTCTATGAATAAACATAAAAGGTGATTTACTAAATTTCATAAAAATTGCTATAAGCAATATAGTTACTAACCCTAGTCCAACTAACACTTCATTAGTTCCTATCAAATTACTTTCAGCCTCTTCTATTTTTTCTATATAAGCAGTACTGAAATCCTTACTAAATAAAATTTCTTTATCTACAAATATTTTAATAGTTGCATATTCTCCATATAACTTTTTAACCATTTTACCTGTATTTTCTAAACTTTTTATATCGCTATTATACATCCCATTAAATTCTTTACCTTTAATATCTATATAAGTAGGTCCTACTACATCTTTATCAATTTGAATATCATACATCTTTGTATTTGCTCCATAATTATAACTATTAATACGTGTTGGATATTCATATCCATCTGCATCTGCATTTATATTTATAGCATACGTAAAGATACTATTCTTTTCTACTTCACCTTTATTTTCTATAATTTCATCTGCTAACTCTAAAAATTCTTTATTTTTTTTCATTTCAATTTCTAAATTTTCTAAAACTATATCATGTTCTTTTAATTTTTTATTTCTTTCTACTTTTATTGAATCTATAAGATTACTCTCTGATTCAACAGATATTAAAGGTATTATAGCCTCGTAAATATAATTTATTTGTTCTTTATACTTATCTTCTGCTTCTTTATTATACTTTTCCTTGTTCTCTTCTAATAAAATTTCAAATTTCAAAATATTTTCTTCTGATAAATACACCTTTAGTTCTTCAATAAAATCTAACATTGTATTCTCAAACATTGTTTTATAAACTTTTTCTTTCATTTCTCCATTATCTAACTGTTCTTTTGCTAAGTTTATTCCCTTTACAAACTCACTTTCATTATCCTTATATGCTTGTGATATAACCATTTCTGTGACTAAGTCAACTTCCTTATTTGCTTCACTTTTAAAGTCTTCATCTAATAAATAACCCTTTGCAGTCATATACCTATAATCATCATTAAATACTGTTATTGAACATATTGCAACGATTATTAATGCTATACTTGATAATACAAACAGAACTATCTTTTTTATCATTTTTTCTTTTTTATTTTTAACTTCACTATCCTTGAATTTTGTATCCAATACCCCACACCACCTTTAAATATCTTGGTTCTTTAGGATTAATCTCTATCTTCTCTCTAATCCTTCTAACATGAACTGTAACTGTATCAGCATTTATTGCTGGTTCATTCCAAACCTTCTCATATATCTCTTCAATAGAGAATACCCTACCTTTATTACTCATAAGAAGTGATAATATTTTATATTCAAGTGGTGTTATTTTTACATAATCACCATCAACTTTAAGTTCTTTTCTTGATGTATTTAGCTCAAGTCCCCCTATTTTATAAACATCTGGAGTTTCAACTATTACTTTAGATGAATAACTTCTATATCTTCTAAGTTGTGACCTTACTCTTGCCATAAGTTCTAGTGGACTAAATGGTTTAGTTAAGTAATCATCTGCCCCTATATTAAGCCCTAAAATTTTATCTGTATCTTCTGACTTTGCTGATAAAATTATAACTGGAAGCTCTCTTTCTTCTCTAATTTTTGCAAGAGTTCTTATTCCATCAAGCTTTGGCATCATTACATCTAATATAATTAAATCTATATCATCATTTTTTTCTAGAACATCTAATGCCTCTATCCCATCATAAGCAGTACATACTTTGTACCCCTCACTTGTAAGGTATATCCCTATTGCACTTGCAATCTCAACCTCATCATCAACTACTAATACCTTAAAATTATTCATTATTTTTCCCCCTTAAAATTCTGTAACGTACATACTTTAAATTCACTAAACTCAGATATAGCTTCCTACATCTAAATTTAGTTTTAATTATTTCTTTTCAAAAATCACTTTAACTTTAAACAAATCACCATCTATTGCTATATCAAGTGTCCCACCTTGAAGTTCTACAAGGCTATTAGCTATTGCAAGTCCAAGACCTGACCCCTCAGTATGTCTTGATGCATCTGCTCTTTTAAACCTTTCCTTAAGTTCTGATGGATCACAATTTAGTTCATATCCTGACATATTTTTAATCTCAAAAACTACTTTATCCTTGTACTCTCTAAGCTCTATATAAACCCTACTATTATCCATAGAATATTTAATAGCATTACCTATAAGATTTTCAAAAACTCTCCAAAGTTTTGCACCATCAAGGTCAAGATTAACTTTCCCCTCTGGGATATTAATCTTAAAATCAAGTGTTGAATCATCAATTTTTTCCTTAAACTCTGCAAAAGCTTGTCTTAAAACTGAAACCATATCAATATTCTCAATATTTAAAATTATATTTCCTGTTGAAGCCTTTGAAGCCTCAAATAAATCTTCAATTAAAGCTTTTAACCTCTTTGATTTATTATCTAAAATTCTTAAATACTCTTCTCTGTCAACCTCTGATATATCATCTACTTTAAGTAAATCAACATAGTTAATTATAGAAGTAAGAGGAGTTTTTAAATCATGTGATACATTTGTTATAAGTTCAGACTTCATTCTTTCACTTTTAAGTTCATCTTCAACTGCAACTTTAAAACCATTATCAATACTTGCTATATTCTCTCTTAAAAGAGTAAGTTCTCTAAGCTCTGCACTTCTAAACTCCACATCAAAATCTCCATTTGCAATATTATCAATAATTCTATCAATATCAGCAATATCATTTTGTATTTTTCTAAGTTTTATCCCCTGATAAAGATGTACTACAATCATAATGATTGGTCCTATAACTGCCATAATTGATATAACCCACTTAGGCCAATAATTTAAAATCCAATGACTACTTCCATAATAATTATCTGAGAATCTAAATAAAGTATCCAAAGCAAAGAACCCAGAAACTATAATAGTAATAGCACCAAAAACAATTCCTGAAATATATACTATTCGTAAAACTTTATCTCCATTTTTAAGATTCTTAGAAAATATACTCTCTCTAAGTTTTTGAATATTCATGCCTTTCTTCTTACTTTTCACTCTCTTTTCTTTAATAAATCTCTTTTTAAAACCATGATTAACTATATAAGCAATATCACTTGAAATTAAAATTCCTGCTAAAATATAATAACCTACTACCACTGCTACTACTACATACATAACACCCCATACATACCTAAATACAATTGCTACTACACTCATAAGAATAATACTTCCCCATAAAAGTACTATATGAATATTTCTTTCTCTATAAAATTCAAAAAACTTATTTTCATATTTTTTTATCCCTATAAATACACCTGCTATTAAAATCAAAACACTAACTATAAACTTTAAAATCAAACTAACATTACTCATATTATAAATATCACTATAAGCACCTGTTATAAAAGCCTCTCTATCTGCTACAATTCTCACTATATAATTTTTATCTACAGTAAATGTATTAGTTAATTCATTTAATTTTTCTAACTCCACACCTACATATTCATTTATCGTATTAGTTCTAGTAGTATACTCTCTTCTATGACTTGCTTCATTTACTTGATAATATACATAATTAGCAGTCATTTCACTAGATTTCATACCTATATGCGTTAATTTTTCAGCTTTAACACTTTCATTTGAAGATGCATACACACCACCCAAAGGATCAACTATTTCAATTGTATATTTATTATGAAGTGGAAGTTCACCCTTAGCATCTATAATAGACTCTACAAGTTCATATTTTTTATTTAACATTTTAATTGCTTCATCTCTTTCCTCTACTAAAGGCTCATTTAACTCCTTAAGTTCTTCACTTAAAATATTCATAGCATCTATCTTATCTTGTGAAAGACCTACTTCTTTAGCATAATCAAATATCATCTGATATAATCTTTCATAATGTGATAAATCTATATATAAATCAGTAGTAGCCATATATTGTTGTAAGTCTTTATTCTCTTTCTCAGATAAAACACTCATAAACTCTTCTTCATAATCTGCTCCAAGTTTATTTCTCTCTACTAAGTATTTGTTTTCATGCTTAAAAATTTCTTCTTTTTTATTAGCCTTAATATTTCTTGTAAAATTACTTTTATCCTTCTTATATAAAATAGCTAAAATATCTTTGTCTAATTCTTTAATCTCTTCAGAAAATACATCTCCAAACTCTTTGCTAAAAAAATAAGACTCTTCTTTCCCTGTTATTTCATATCCAATAGCTTTACTATATAAACTACCAGCTATAACACTAATAACTAAACTTATTACAAGAAATAATATTAAACTTTTCCCTGTAAGTCCTAACCTATCTAAAGCATCACTAATTTTCCCCTTAATTTTCACCACGTTTACTCAACACCCCTTAAATAAATTTCATCCCCTAAATATTTAATATTAAATAAATTATATCAATCAAATACCATATTTCTTTAAATATTCCTTTAACTTATAATTAAATAATACAATTTAAAACTTACAAGCCTCTTTCTAAATTTCTTACAAATTTCTAAAATTTTCTAATTATTTTGTTAGAAAAATATACTTTCTTGCATTCCCTCTTATATCCCTCGTTTTTATTTATTGACAAACGATAATCTTTTGTTGTATTATTACACTATAATTAATATACGAGGTGGCTAAATGAAAAGTAATACAACGACAAAAATACTAAACATAGTTTTAATAATAGGAATAGTTGCTACTATACTTATAATGCTTGGAGCACCTTTTATAATGGGTTCAGCTCTTAAAGTACTAGAACTTCCACTTGATAATACTGCTATGTTCTATTCTTTACTTGCAGCATTTTATATCTGTGCAATTCCTTACCTTGTTGCATTATTTAAACTAAGAACTCTTACAGGTCTTGTTTCAAATAACACTCCATTCGTAAGAAAAAGTGTAACTTCATTAAAAACTATCTCAATTTGTGCTTTTTTAGAAATAATACTATTCATATTAAGTACAAATATAATAAAATATATATTTGAGGAGTTTGATGGAGTTTTATTAACTACGCCAATAATTCTTATTGGATTTATGTGTGTAACACTAGGACTTCTATTTGCAGTTTTAGCAAAATTATTTAAAAGTGCAATAGAACTTAAAGAAGAAAATGATATGACAATTTAAAAGGAGAGATATTATGCCGATACTTGTAAACCTTGATGTAATGATGGCAAAAAGAAAAATTAGCTCAACAGACTTATCTGGAAAGCTTGGAATAACAATGGCTAATCTTTCTATTCTAAAAAATAACAAAGCTAAAGCTGTTAGATTTTCAACACTTAATGCTATTTGTACAATTTTAGATTGTCAGCCAGGTGATATACTAGAACATGTAGAAGAAAATGACCCAAGACTAAAATAGTCTTAGGTCATTTTTTTATTGATTTAAATTTCTTATTTATATTATCTAATTAAATTAAGCTTCTCTGATTCCACCATGTTCTTCATTTGCATTTCTTTCTTTATACATTTTTCTCCATAAGTAGAATCCATAAATAGCTCCTACTCCATATTGTATCCAGTTAAGTGCTCCTGATAAATCTCCAACTAATGCTGGACCTGTAAATGTTTTTGTAAGAATTAAACTTTTTATAAATAATACAGCTCCAATATTACAGAATATCCAGAACCACCATTGTTCTATATATCTTTTTGATGTTAAGAACATTGCCATTACTGTTATAACAGTAGTTAATGAATCTATTATTGCACTTGGATCTGGTGCTATCATTTTCCCACCAAATATAGCGTGAATAATTTCTGGTAAGTAAATTAAGAATATATAATATATTCCCCATAAAATTAAAAGTCCTATAATAGCTACAATCCAATGAATAAGCTTAAATCTTTTGATTTCTATTTTATTATCAGTTGATTTAGACATACTTTTTTTCCAAGCAATAAGTCCACCTATTTGAATAGGTAATAATAAAAGTATATTTTGTATTACTTGTCCATATAATGCACCTTTGTATGCAATCCAAGCATAAGTAACTGTATTTATAATTAAAAATAAATAAACTATGATTTCTCCTCTTGCTTGATATATAGATGTTAAAACTCCTGTAACTGAACAAATTAAACCTATAATTGCTAATGCTGAAAATAATCCACTTACTTTTGTTCCCAATAAAAGAGGACTAAGAAATGAAAATATACTCGCTAAAATAAATATTACTAAGAACCATCGTTGGAAAGTACTTAATGATGCCCAAACACCTTTCTTTTTGTTACTTGCTTCCATAATAAAACTCCTTTGAACTATATTTTTTAATAAATTGTTATTTACTCAAGGTCTTTTTTAGTAAATGCACCAGGCATTACCTCACTAAAAGTTTTCTCTAAGTAATCCTTTTCATTTTTTACTATATAAATCATAATATCATCTTGAACAAACTCACTTATGACTTGTCTACACATTCCACAAGGATATGTATATCCATTTGTATCTCCTATTAAAGCTAATGCCTTTAACTTTTTATTTCCATTAGATACTCCACTAAAAATTGCCGTTCTCTCAGCACACATAGTTGCTCCATATGATGCATTCTCAATATTACATCCTGTGTATATCTTTCCATCCTCAAAAAGTGCTGCTGCTCCAACTTTAAAATCTGAATAAGGACAATACGCATTTTCTCTAGCTAATATTGCTTCTTTTATAAGATTTCCTGTATTCATAAAAAAACATCTCCTTTTTTTTGTTAGCATTAATTCTCATATTGCTTTTATACTACGCCTTATTTCTTCAATCATCTTTGTAAAGCGTTTACATTTTTCTTTCAAAACAGAAACATCTTACTATAATAAATATAATGTTCTATTAATTGTAGTAAATTCTATATTATTCTCATACGATAATATAAATTAGAAAACATATTATCATATAAAAGGAGATATTTTTATGATTATGAGAATAATGCTAATCTTTATGATAGCTATAATACTGCTTTCTATACTTAGTATTATAGGACTTTTCATTTTGAAGCCACCACCAGAAGGTACAACTATGTATATATATTTTTTTACATTTTTTCTTATACTTCTAACTATTTCAGTAACTGCACTACCTAAAAATTTTATATGGCAAAGACTACTTTTATTTAGTTTTTACCCAATTTCACTTAGTTCAGCATATCTCTACTTTAGGATGAATAAAGTTTTATATTCTAAGATTATTCTTTTTGTAATTTTCTTAGTTAGCCTTTTATTTTTTTTATAAAAAATGAGTAGATGAAATTTTCACCTACTCATTTCTTGTATTAATCTTCTTTAATTCTTTCAACTATACTTTCATCTTTACTTATTTTAGAAAGTACAAAACTTGGTATATACACAACAAAAATCCCTATTATAAATAAAATGAAGATTATTGTAGCAATATAAGCTGGAAAATTAACTCCACCATATATAGGAACCATTATTGGCGCTAAAAATGTTGCTATAAGTCCTAGTGGAATTATAAATATAGCTGTAAGTCCTAGTATATACATCCCCTCATATCTTAGTAATTTTTTCTGCTCTTTCTTTGTCATTCCAATAGCTTCAAGCATTGCAAATTCTCTTTTTCTAACTAATAAATCACTTAATGTACTGTTTAGAATATTAAGAATTGCCATAGTTCCAAATATTATACTTGCAAGTCCTGTTCCAAAAAGTATTGAACTTTTCAGACTTGAAACACCATCTATATAATGATTTTTACTACTTTGAGAATAACCTGAACCTTTAATTATCTCTTCTATTTGTTTTTCTACTAATTTTTCTTTTTCATCTTCAATATCAATATCCATAGAACTTATAACCACATTTTCTTTTCCAAATAGCTCTATAAGTCTATTTTCTTCCATCGTTATAGTTCCAAGATTTGATACTAAACCATTACTATCCATCTCTTCTACTATTGCCATAACCTCAAACTTTTCTTTTATAGTCTTTAGGTTATTATTTTTATCCTTAATAGTCATTTCAAGTTCTACAATATCCCCAGCTTCTATACCATTTTCTATTTTATTTTCTGCTCTATTTATGATAATATACTTTCCACTTTTAAACTTTTCTTCATCTACTCTTCCACCTACTAATCTAAACCTATCAGTATTTTGTTTTAAATTCTTCCTATTTATTCCTTTTACAGACATTGAAATCCCATAATCTTCATCTATATTTATATAATATCCTCTTTTATAATATTCAAATTCTTTCAAAAGTTCTGGTGTTGCCTTTATATTTATACTTTCACTACTTCCAAATGGATTTACGCCTCTAAATCCGATGGTTGTATCAAATATTTCTATTCCACCAATATCCTTTATTTTTTCAAAAATATCTTCATTAAGTTCATTACCGCTATGCCTATCTATGTCTATTCTATTATCTCTCATATTATATCTCGCTGCATGTGCTTCTACATCAAGACCAACTCCCATTATTATAGTTAAAACTACAAGTATTGAACTTATTGATATTGATAAAACTGATATTATAACCTTTGTTTTATTTTTAAGTATATTATAAAGTGCCATATTTTTTAGTTTTGCACCTTTTTTTCTTTTCTTTATAATTACTTTTTTATTTCTCTTAGTTTTCTTTTTATTAGCTACTCTTAAATCATTTGAATTATAATTTAAAGCTTCAACTCCTGATATTTTACCAGCTATTTTTGATGGTTTATTTATGCTTATTAAAACTGTTATATAAGTAAATATTAATGCTCCTAAATATGGTATCATACTAAACTCTGCTTTAATATATTCTTCAAGTGCTGTTTCTCTAAATAAAATTGTGGTAAGAATAGTTCCTATAATTCCACCAATTACAAAGCCTATTGGTACCGCTATAGCTAAAAGCTTCATTGCCCAATTATATATAAGCTTTTTAATTTGCTTAAATGTCATACCAACAATTTTAAGTTGTCCATAAACCCTAATATCCTTTATAACTGATATATAAAAAATATTATATACTATAAGATATCCACTAACTGAAACAAGTAAAATACAAAATATAATAGCAAAAACAGTTCCTATATTCATACTTCCAAACCTTTGAGTAGCAATAGTATATGCCTCATTTGCCCTTATTACATTTATCCCTACTACAGAAACTATTGTAAGTAAAATTGTTGTTAGAGATATTGCTAAAATAGTAATTATATTTTTAGATTTATTATAAGTAAAAATTTTTGAACTTAATTTTTTCAACCCGTTATTATTTCCTGATATCATAATTATTTACCTCCAACAATTTTTCCGTCTTCGATTCTGATTATTCTATCAGCCATACCTGCAACAGATTCATTGTGTGTAATCATAATTATAGTTTGTGAGTATTTTCTACTTGTAGCTTTTAACAACCCTAAAACTTCAAGTTCTGTTTTTGTATCTAGGTTCCCTGTTGGTTCATCTGCTAAAATTATTGATGGCTTTGTTACGAGTGCTCTAGCTATTGCCACTCTCTGCTTTTGTCCTCCTGATAAATTATTTACAAGCTCATACATCTTATTTTTAATTCCAAGTGTATTTATAACTTCATCTACAAAACTTTTATCAAGAATATCCCCATCAAGTTCAAGTGGTAATACTATATTTTCATAAGCATTTAAAATTGGCACAAGATTATAACTTTGAAATATAAACCCTATATTCCTTCTTCTAAATATAGTTAATTCTTCTTCATTCATTGATGAAATATTTTTTCCCTCAATCATTATTTCCCCACTACTAGCTATATCAAGCCCACCTAAAATATTTAAAAGTGTACTTTTTCCTGAACCAGAAGTTCCAACTATTGCAACAAACTCACCCTTCTCTATTTTTACATCAACCCCATCTAATGCTTTAACTGTTGATTCACCCTCACCATAATATTTTTTTAAATTTACTCCCTCTAAAATCATATCTAAATCCTCCTAATAATTTTTTAATATCCATTTCTTTAATATCATTATAATATTCAAAGCCTATTTATCTCCTCACAGACCTGTTATAATCACAGACTTTAATATCACAACTTTGTTATATTTCAAAATTATTTAGAATTTAAAAGATATATAGAAAACTTTGTATGCTTTCCATATACTGATTCTACTTTTATAAATCCACCTTGCCTTTCTACTATATCTCTTGAAAGATATAACCCCACTCCAACACCTTCTATATTTCTTGATGATTCACATCTGAAAAATCTTTTAAAGATATTATTTAAATCTTCTATTTTAATTCCAATCCCTTGATTTTCAATTGAAATACAAGTAAATATATCTCCCTTTTCTACCTTTATACTTATAATTGATTCTTCATCAGAGTATTTTACAGCATTATCAACTATGTTATAGATAGCTTCCTCAGTCCATTTTTTATCATAGTAAATATTTATATCATCTTCAAAATCTACTTCAATTTCAATATCTCTATCCATTGTTTTTATATAAACCTGTCCTATAATAGATGCAATAGTATCTTTTAAACTATTACTCTCACTCTTAATATCAATAGCTCCTGTTTCAAGTCTTGAAAGCTTAACAAGTCCTTTTGTAAGCCAGTCTATTTTTTCAATTTGCTCTCCCATAAGTACTAAAAACTTATCTCTTTCTAATTTAGAAAGTTCTCTACTTATCATTGTTTCATTATAAATTTTAATATTAGCCATTGGAGTTTTAACTTGATGTGATATATCTCCTATAAGTCCTTTTACAGATTCTTTTTCAGATAAACAACTTTTATTTATAGCTTCAAACCTTTCAAATAACAATTTAAATTTACCCTCTATCTTTGAAACTAAAGTTTCCTTATTTAAATTAAACTCAATATCATTCTTTGCTATTATAGAATTTATAATAAATATTACTCTATCAGATAAGTGAACTATTTCAGTTCTCAAAATTTTAAAAATAAAAATATTTATACATAAGCCTGTTATAATAAATATGCTAAATATAATTTTCAGCATATCTAAATTAACATTTAACTTTTTTTCTAAATCATAAATATAACTCATTATCCCTATGGCTAAAATAAGTTTTATCAAAATTAATATTCCTACTTTTCTAAATCCACCATTTATTTTACGTTCCATATATACCCCATTCCATAAACAGTCTTTATAAACTTTGGCTTTTTAGGATTATCTTCTAACTTTCCACGAAGTCTATTAATATTTACTGTTAAAGTATGTTCTTCAACAAATTCTATATCATCATTCCAAAGTTTACTTAAAAGATTTTCCCTAGTTAAAACCTGCCCTTTATTCTCCATAAAAATTTTCATTATTTTAAACTCTGTTGGTGCTAAAACAATATATTCTTCATTTTTCATCAAATTAAAATTTTCTAAATCTAACGTAAATTCTCCTGTTACTATATTACTTTCAACTTTTGACATCTGACTTCTTCTAAGTACTGCTTGTATCCTCTGATTTAAAATTGATACACTAAAAGGCTTAATTATATAATCATCTCCACCAACCTTAAAACCTATAACTTGATCTACCTCTAAATCACAAGCTGTTAAAAATATTATTGGAGTATCTGAACCACATCTAACATCTTTACAAAAATCAAATCCACTTCCATCTGGTAAATTTACATCAAGTAAAATTAAATCTATATTATTTTCCTTATATATCTTTTTCCCCTCTAAAATAGATGTAGCACTAAAACATATAAAACCATCTATCTCTAAATTAAACTTAACACCATTATTTATTCCTAAATCATCTTCTATAATTAAAATATTACTCATAAATCCTCCTATAAACTCTTATACTTACATAATACTTCAAATATTCTTCTAGGTAAATATTCCCATTTTGTTAAATTACGATTAATTATGAACAATTCCCCATTACTTTGATTTAATTTTCAAGTATAATATAAATTATCTAAGGTTTGCTGTTTAAACTTGTATATAAGCATCTTTAAATTAACCCTAGATTTATGGAATTTAAATATTGGAGGCTAGACATGAACACAGAAATTTATTTTTTCTCTGGTACAGGGAATTCTCACTATATAGCAAAAACACTTGCAGATGGACTTGAAAACTCAACACTTATACATATTCCATCACTTGATTTATCAAAAGAAATACATTCAGAGGCAGATGTTATAGGAATTGTTTTTCCTATATACTTCTATGATGCACCTGATATTATAAAAAGATTTTTGGATAAACTTAGAGTGGAAAGAACTGCATATGTTTTTTTATATGAAAACTTTGGTGGTAATGGTGGTAATGCTATTGCTAACTGTAATAAAATACTTTCAAAAAATTCAGTTAAACTAGGAAATTATTTTTCAATACAACTTCCTGATAACTGTGTTTTATTTAAACAAACAAAAGCTAAAAATGATGCTCTTTTAAATGCATCTCTAAAAAAACTTGCTTCTGCAATTGCTCATATTAAAAACTTTAGGACTAAACTAATACCAAAAACTAAATTTAAATATTCTATTATGAGTAATGGAAAACTTAAAAATTTATCTGTATCAATGATGAAATTCAAAGAATTTAAAGTTGAGATTGATAATTGTACAAGTTGTGGACTTTGTGAAAAAGTATGTCCTGTTAATAATATCAAAATGGAAGGTTCACATCCTAAATTTGAAAGTAACTGTGAAATGTGCTTTGCTTGTATACATTATTGCCCTAGTGCATGTATAAAGCATGGAATGATAAAAAAGAAAAAAAATTATCAATATCATAATCCTAATTTATCTATGATAGAGGTAATTAATAAATAGAACAAAATCAAAAGAAACTAGAATGGATATGGAACTCCATTTCTAGTTTCTTTTATATTAAGCACTTTTAGACAAATTTATTGATTTGAGTTTTGATTCTAGTTATTGATTTGAGTATTTTTAGTTTTACTTTTACTTTTACTTAAATTGAAAAGTTTATTTGTTTTATTTTTTATATCACTCCTCACCTTTAATTCAAGCATATTTTGTAAACTTTAATATTCTTAATTATAATTTTTTATTTATTATCTTTGCGGTACATTTATTATTATATATCTATAAAAAACTTTTAAAAAGAAGGCACTTTTTAGTGGTATAGTTACCAAAAGGTAAGTATTAAGTAATTCCAACACCTCTAGGCTTTTCTTTTTTTCAAAAAATTTTTAAATCCTATTTTTTTATAAAGCTTCTTTGTTTATTCCAAATTTTAGTTTTTTGTAAAGGCTTAAATTTTGTTATAATGATATATAGTTAATAAAAGGATGTGATTAAATGCCTGCTGATAGAAATAATAAAGTTAGTTGTGGTAGTTATAGATGTGAGATAGAAGTTACACTTGAAATCTTAAGTGGAAAATGGAAATCATTACTTCTTTGGAATTTAGGGCAACATGCTCCTATAAGATTTAATGAATTTAAAACTATAATTCCTGAAGTAAGTCAAAAAATGCTAACTCAACAACTTCGTGATTTAGAAAAAAATCATATAGTACATAGAAAAGTATATAATCAAGTGCCTCCTATGGTAGAATATTCTCTTACTGAAACTGGACTTGCACTTATGCCTATACTTGAGAGTATGGATATATGGGGAAAGAACTTTGTTAAAGACTTTCACTAAAAGAAAGCTAGAATTTATTACTGTTTATATAGTAGTAAATTCTAGCTTTTATCTTATATTTA
>NZ_CAMQRY010000068.1 GCF_947036855.1 uncultured Clostridium sp. | reverse complement strand
TACCAGTCATTTTTGGACTAATAAAGTTAGGGATTGTTGAAATCCAAATAGTAACAATTACTGATAAACCAGTTTCAAGTGGTGACGGTGTAACTCCAAGGAATACAACCGCATATCCAACTACAGATACTGAAATCGCAACGTTCGATATAACAAGACATACTGCATATGTATAGTTAGCTAAGAAGTTACCTGATTTTCCGTATGTATAATCTGCGTATCCACCCATTCCACCTTTGTTTTTACTAAAGATACCACACTGTGCAAATGAATATGCAAGTGCTGTAGCTCCAACGGCTGTTACAAGCCATGAAAGTATTGACATTGTTCCAACTTGTGCAAGCTGTGAAGGAAGCATTATGATTCCTGATCCTAGCATGTTAATACCTGTAAGTATTGTCAGCTGAACAACGTTCATTTTTTTTGTTTGTGCTTTTGCTGTGCTCATATTATCATTACTCCTATAATATTTATTATTGCTTTATATAAATATCACAGGATATCATTCATTATTAAATTTTAAGACCTAATATATAATATGATATCCTACGATATGAATAGCTTATTATATATTAAAATTTCATGGTTATGATAAATATAACCCTATTTTCTAACCTTGTTACACTACTAAGCCTTATATATAAACACTTAGTAATTATTTAATTTAAAAGTTTTATATGTATTTCCAAATTAATTTATCTCTTCTTCTTTACCTAACTCTCAAATATAAATAATTATTTGCTAACTAGGTTAACTTATGTATTTTATTATGTAATTTGATTATATTTATATACCTATGTTAATATGTAATATTTTTTCTTATGTACTTATCAAAATTAAATTATTCATCTAATTTTATATAAGTTATATAAAAATTAAATATGATGCATTTACTATATAGAATTTAACTCCTACATAACTAAGGTGCATCATACTTAAAAATTAACTGTTTATTATACTTGCTTTATTAAGCTTCAGTGTCAAGAACATATCCATATGCTCTAACTCCGTTACCTTCTTCTTCTAAGTAAACTCCTTGTATTTCTGGTGCGAAACCTGGGAATTTATTTATACCATCTTGAAGGATTAAGAAGTAAGTTTGAACAGTTTCTGTCCATCTCTCTCCTGGAACCACACAGAATATTCCTGGTGGATAAGGAAGAGCACCTTCCATTGCGATTTCTCCAACTATGCTATCAACAGGTACAAGTTTAACGTTGTTTCTGATGAATGCATCATTAGCAGCAGCTGGTGTAATAGCCATTTCTGGGAATTTAGCAGCTCTGAATAAATCTTTTTGGTATTGCTTTGCATTACAATCTTTGTAGAAGTCATGCATTTCTTGACATAACATTCTGATTGAATATCCAGCATAACGCTTAGCGTTCTTTCTGTATAAGTTAGGTAAAACTTCTTTTAATGGAGCATCATTTTCTATTAATTGCTCAAATATTGCCATTTGTGCAACTAAGTTCTTCATTTTTATTGAAGTTTCAGCTGGTGTTAATAAGAATAAGATTGAGTTAAGGTCATTTTTCTCTGTAACAATTCCGTTCTCTCTTAAGTAGTTAGCAAGAATTGTAGCAGGAACACCAAACTCAGCGTATTCTCCTGTTTCAGCATTGATTCCAGGAGTTGTTAACATGAATTTATTAGGATCTACGAAGTATTGATCTTCTCCATATCCGTCGAATGCATGCCATTTTTGACCTGGGTGGAATTTAAAGAATTCTATATCGTTAGCAATTTGCTCTGTAGGATACTCTTCCCATTTCTTACCGTTGATTGTCTCAGGTATGAAAGGTTTGATTGTCTTACAACTAGCAAGTACATCTTTTCTAGCTTCTATTCCAAGTTTTACACAGTCAGCCCACATTTGTCTTCCCATTTCTCCGTCTTGCATTTTAGCATTTATATCTAAAGAAGCGAATATTGGGTAGAATGGACTTGTTGATGCGTATTTCATGAAGGCATTGTTAAATCTCTTATGATTAACGTATCTCTTTTGTCCTTTTATGTGTGAGTCTTTTTTGTGTATTTGTGATGATTGTGAGAATCCAGCTTGTTGCTTGTGAACTGATTGAGTTACAAGTATTCCTGGGTCATTCTCTTTTAAATCTATTAATAATGGAGAACAATCTCTCATCATTGGTATGAATTGCTCATATCCAACCCATGCAGAGTCAAATAAGATATAGTCACAAAGGTGTCCTATCTTCTCAACAACTTGCTTAGCATTGTATATTGTTCCATCATATGTTCCAAGTTGGATTATTGCTAATCTGAAAGGTCTTTCAGCTTTAGCTCTAACTGGATCTTTCTTAGCTATTTCAGCTCTTAAATAAGTCTCATCGAAACAATGAGCATCTATTCCACCAATGAATCCATAAGGGTTTCTTGATGTTTCTAAGTATACTGGAATTCCTCCACAGTTTACTAATGCTGTGTTGTAGTTTGATTTGTGGTTATTTCTATCAAATAACACTAAATCATCGTTAGCAACTAAAGCGTTTATAGCAACTATGTTAGAAGTACTTGTCCCATTCATTACGAAGTAAGTTTTATCAGCATTATAAACTTTAGCAGCATGTTGCTGAGCAGCTTCAGCTGGTCCTTCGTGTATTAATAAATCCCCAAGATCTACGTCAGCATTACATATATCTGATCTGAATATGTTCTCTCCGTAGAAATCATAGAAAGCTCTTCCTGCTGGATGCTTTCTGAAGTATTGTCCACCTTGATGTCCAGGACAGTCAAATTGGATATTTCCTTTTTCAACATATTTCTTTAATGTGTTAAAGAAAGGAGGTAATATTTTCTCTTCGTATTGAGCAGCAGCTGCTTCAATTTCTCTGCTATAGTGAATAGCATCAAAAGCATTACCATCTATTGAGTGTCTTACCTTTTTTCTTAATTCGATATCAAGTTCTCCGTCTACTAAAACAGCGAAAACTGGAACTCCGAATTTTGTGTCGCTTATTTTGTTGATTAACTCTGCATCAGCGTTAGTTACAACAACAGCAGCTACATCTGTAAAATCTGTAGTTTCTGCTGAAATTACTTCTCTAGTTGTAGAGAAATATTTTCTAGCTTCTTCAGTACAAGCAATTTTTAAATTAGCCATTGATTAGCCCTCCATTTATATCTTTTTTAATCAAAACAGATTCAAAACATATATTGTACAAACATATCAACCCAAACTACGTCTAATTTAACTTATCCAAGTTTATTTTCATATATAGTTACAAATATATTCTAATCTATTGTGTATTGATCATTATTTAAAGTTATTTATAAGTAACATATAAAACAATCTTGTTCACTTCTCATGTCTAATCATGAAATATGTATAAAATAATTTTAGTTATAAAATTAATTGTTACCTTAACTTACATGTCAAATGATATCACTTACAGTTGTAAAATTCAAAATAGCAATAATGCTAATTTGTTAATTAATTATGAACTCTGTTATTAAATTATCATTCTTTAAAAATTAAATTGATTTATTGAATTTTTATTCCTTTAAATACAAAAACATTAATTTTTATTCATTTTTTTTAATAATTTACCTTAATATAAAAGATTCTTGCATAAATCCAAACAAAATATGATATCAAAAATATTATTTTAAAAAAATTATATTATTTAGAATATTATAAAATAGATTGAATTTTATTAATTTTCTTAACAATATAATTTTTTAAGGTACTTTTTAACAAAAAAGTCATATCTAAATATTATGGTAAAGCTTGTACATTTATTTAGTTTTTTTTTCCATTTTATTTAGATAATTCTATTTTTTTTATAATGAAAATAGAATTATTATAAAAAAAGAGATAACTTTAGCTATTGCTAAAATTATCTCTTTATATTTTTTAATTAATCATTGAAAAATTTCTTTCTCTCTTCTCTTAAGTTTATATCCTCAAGCTTAACAAGTTTTGTTTTATGCTTCACTTTATAGAATATATATAATCCAGCAAATATAGGTATTGCTATATATGATGAAATTAAATTACCCCAATTAAGTGGATTGAAATATGCATATCCTTGACCAACAACAACTACAAAACAAAGTATAAATGCAAATATAGGTCCAAATGGATACCATTTTGCTTTATATTTAAGACCATCTAATGTCTTATATTGTAATAAATATGCTTTTCTAAATCTATAATGACACATAGCAATTCCAAGCCATGCTATAAATCCAGATAAACCAGCTGCTGCAACAAGCCATAAATAAACTGTGTTAACTGCATAGAATCCTGTTAAGAAACATACACAAGATACAAGTGTTGTTAATATAACAGCATTAACAGGAACACCACTTTTATTTATTTTACCAAACATCTTTGGTGCCATTCCATCATTAGCCATTGAACATAACATTCTACTTGAAGCATACATTCCTGAGTTACCAGCTGATAATACAGCTGTTAAAATTACTGCATTCATTAATGAAGCAGCTCCTGCTATTCCTATTTTTTCAAATACAACTGTAAATGCACTAGTATCAACACTAGCAGCTCCAGTTACAAATGGTACTATTGCTCCAATAACAAGTATTGTTCCTAAATAGAACATTAAAATTCTCCAGAAAATAGCTTTAACCGCTTTTGGTACATCTCTTTCTGGATTTTCACTTTCACCTGCTGCAAGTCCAACAAGTTCTGTTCCTTGGAAAGAATATCCCGCTATAAGGAAAATAGAGAATATTGACACAGCTCCACCTCTAAAAGGATTTCCATGTTTAAAGTAATTAGATACACCACCACTAGCATCGCCATGTAATATACCTACTATCATTAAAACACCAACCCCAAGAAATACAAGGACTGTGATAACTTTAACTGTTGAGAACCAAAATTCTGCTTCTCCATATGATTTAGCTGATATTAAGTTAAGAATAACTATAATAGCTAAAAATCCTACACTAAAAATAATTCCCGGTACATTAGGCAACCAATATTTCATAACCAGTGCTCCTGCAACAAGTTCTGCTGCAATTGTAACAGCCCAGCTATACCAATAATTCCATCCCATTGCAAACCCAAATGCTGGGTCTATAAATTTAGTCGAATAAACTCCAAAAGATCCACTCTCTGGTAAGAAAGTAGCCATCTCCCCTAAACTAGTACATATAAAGTACACCATTACCCCAATTATTGCATAGGCTAAAAATGCTCCTCCTACTCCGGCAGTATTAATACTGTCCCCCATAGCAAGAAATATACCAGTTCCAATAGCTCCACCCATCGCTATCATTGTTAAATGTTTCGCTTTTAGTGTCCTTTTTAGTTCTGTTTTTGGTTCTTCATTTTGCATGTATCATTCCTCCAAAAATATATATTTTGAAAATTAACATAATCAAAATTAATAAATATAATTAGTAATTTTAATTATGTTAATTTTCACTTATCTAATATTTTGCACTAATCGCAATATATTTATTAAATGAAATAATAGTCATTTAATTCACATAAGCTATGATTTAAATGACTATTATTGATTAACTATTTATATAATTACTCTACAACTATTACTTAGTTGCATCAGCCATGAATTTTGAGATGTACTCTAAAACTTTAAGACAGTTATCTGTTGTAGTAACATACTCAAGTCCTGGGTTGTACTCAGCAAAATCAAATGCTTTTATTTTTCCTGTTGCGAATAATTTTCCAAGCATTACTTTAGTATCTGGAATTGTTACTCCGTCCATAACAGGTGTTCCTGTTCCTGGAACTAAGTTTGAATCCATTGAATCGATATCGAAACTAATATGGAAGTTGTTTATTCCTGAAGCGTTCATTTTTGAAGTAACTTCAGCCATAACAGCATCTATTCCTCTAGTTCTAACGTCTTCGCTTGTCCAAAGGTTCATGTTGTGCTCTTTTATAAGTTCAACTTCACCAGCATCTAAATCTCTTTGGCATAATAAGTATACGTTCTTAGGGTCTACTTTTTTACCTTCGAAGTAAATGTTTTTAAGTTCATCAGCACCGAATCCCATAGCAGCAGCTAAAGGCATTCCGTGGATGTTTCCACTTGGGCTTGATTCAGCAGTATTGATATCTCCGTGAGCATCAATCCAAACTATTCCGTAATCATCTCCGAAAGCTTTAGCAGCTCCAGCAGTTGTTCCAAGACCTAAAGCGTGATCTCCACCTAATGTGAAAGGCATTGCTCCAGCTTTGATACTTGAGTATACAGCTTGTGCTAAGTTTTCATTTGAAGTAACTATTTCATCAACCCACTTCATTGTTGATCCAGCAGCAAATTTCTTTGAAACTGGCTTCTCAGGAACTATTAAATCTCCTAAGTCATGAACTTTGTTACCGTGCTTTGATAATATATCTATAACACCGTTTTCTCTTAATTTAACTGGTCCTTTTTCTACTCCGAATCTATCACAACCGTAGTGTAATGGAATTCCTATAACATCTATTTTCATTATTAATTTCCTCCTATATGCGTACTTCTACTAATTACTTAACTTTTGCAAATGCTTTTGATATTGTATCTAATACTTCTAAGCAGTTCTTTGTTGTTATTTCATCTTCTAAACCTGGGTTAAACTCAGCAAAATCAAATCCTTTGATTTTTCCTGTAGCTATAAGGTTCTCTAAAAGATATTTAGTTTCTTCAACTGTTGTTCCTTCTGATACTGGTGTACCTGTTCCTGGAACTAATGCTGAATCCATAGCATCTATATCGAAACTTAAGTGGAAATTATTTATTCCTGATTTTTCTATAGCAGCTAAAACTTCTTTAACTGTTACTTCTATTCCTCTAGTTCTGATTGAAGGACCATCCCACATTTTGATGTTTTGGTCTTTAATTAATTCAACTTCACCTTCATCAAGATCTCTTTGAGCTATTAATATAACGTTGCTAGGCTTAACTTTTATACCTTCAAAGTATATATCTTTAACAGACTTAGCTCCGTAACCCATAGATGCTCCTAAAGGCATTCCGTGTGTGTTTCCACTTGGGCTTGATGCTTCTGTGTTTATATCACCGTGAGCGTCTATCCAGATTACTCCGTAGTCTTCTCCGTATGATTTAGCAGATCCAGCAACTGTTCCGAATCCTAAAGCGTGGTCTCCTCCAACTACTAGTGGAAGTGCTCCAGCTTGCTGTGCAGCGTGAACTGACTCAGCTAAGTTTTCGTTTGTTTCAATTATGTGTGAAAGATACTTCATTGTAGTATCAGCTTCGAATTTATTAAATTCTGTTTCTTCTTTTATGTATAAGTTACCGAAATCAAAAACCTTGTGTCCTTGCTTTTCGAATAATTCAACCATTCCATTTTGTCTTAATACGTTTGGTCCATTTTCAACTCCGTGTCTATCACATCCGTAGAATAATGGTACTCCTATTAAATTAATATCCATATTAAATATCCTCCTATCAATTAATACTTAAGGGCTTTAATATCCTTTAAGTAATATTCATTACTTATAGGGTACTATTTACCATCAAATTTTTCAAAGATACACACTTATGAGATTTATAAGTAAATTTTAAAATATTTAATAGAAAACGTACTCTTTTCTTATTTTTGTGGACAACCTAACGATATTAGTGGCTTTTTTAGGATTAATTCAAAAAAAGTTCACAAAAAAATGATGAATAATTTACTTATTCATCATTTTATGCATCAAATAAACAGTTTTCATATACTTTTTTAGCACTTTTATGTATATTAGCCATTTTATAAAGTACAAATATTCAATGATATTAATATTAATTCACTTTTTTAATTTCTAAGAATACCTAAATTATATATTTTTTGCTCTTTTAATAAATATTTTTAGTTAATTCCCTTTTTTTATTTTTAATTTATCAATATATAAGAAAAAGCCTTAACAAATTATTTGTAAATAACTTGTTAAGGCTTTATTCATTAAATCTTATAGTATATTTTTTTAATTTATCTTTATACTATTGTAATTATAATCCACAATCTATATCATAAGCATCATTAAATGTTTCAGTTCCAAGTACAGCACTTATAAAATCTGGTATAAAGAATTTTTTACTCATAAGTTTAATATCTTCTTCAGACTGCACATTATACTTACTTACTATGTTTTTAGCATCTGTAATAACAGTAGCCATATTTTTTTGTATCTGCATAGCCTCTGCTGAATTTTCCTTTCCACCCTTGTGACATAAGAAATCTCTATAATCTACTAATGCATCTCTAAAATTATCATGTAAACTCTCAAAAGCTTCTTTATCATTTTTTGAAACTTCATCAGTTTTGATATCTTTTTTAGGCTCTTCATATAATGTGTCTACTATTAAATAGTATATTTTATCTTCACCCTTTGCCATAATAGCTCCAAGCTCACTAACAGGATAGCTCTTTGGCATCTCTGATTCTTCTACTATATTATATAAATTTTTAAATTCTTCCATTGTAATATTCTTTATATTTAATTCTTTCATCTACTTAAATCCCCTTCTCTTATATCTCAATCTAGTGTAACAACTAAATTATTGTTTCTTTTTACCTTTTAATTATATCACTATTATAAGTAAATGCGTAAATCAAGTGAATCACTTTAAAATTACATCAGTTCTTCCTCTATATATGTAGGTAAATTTATTCCTGACTCTATAAATATCTTTTTCATCAAAAGAAACTTATATTTTGAATCAAGTGTTATATCATCAAGCACACTCTTAAATATCTTTATAGTATCATTCGCAATTCTAAGTCTTTGGAACTTATCAACATCAAAATCATCTGGATAATCTTTCATATTATTTTGAGTTCCTACATTATTAGTATTATTTACTTCTGTTTCAACTTTAATTTTAATTTTATCTGCAACCTTCGGCACAGCATAATATCCCTTTTCTCTAATTTCAGGTAGAACTTCTCTTCTAATCCAAGTTCTAAATTCTATTCCAATATCCAGTTTTGTATATTGTAAGAATCCATATAATCCAATTTCATGGAATAATACAAGTTTTGGTGAGAATTTCAAGTAATCTTCATCTATTTTTATTAATTTTTTAAGTTCTTTTAATTCATCACCACTTATCATCTCATACTCAACACCATCTTCAAACTTCTCTCTTTTTATGCAGTTTCCTATTGGTTTAGATTTCTCAACATATCCAATCGCTTTTGCTACTTCTACAGCAATCCAACTCACCTGACCTTTCCATATGAAGCTATAAACTTTAACTCCATTAAATTCTTTAGATAATACCTTTTTCATTCATTTCACACCTTTCATAATAATAATTTAGGTTAGATGAAAATCAGCAGAGGTTCCAGTCGCCAGAGGAGGAACCTCAATCAATAATCCAGTATTTAAGCCAGTTATAACCTTTGACTTTTTCAAGAAGGTTATCTCAAAACTTAGTGATTTTTATAGATTATTGTTAAATCCCATATAAATTTTCACCTTTTCCATCTAACCTTAAAACTCAATTTTCTGATTCATTTTTATTGTCTAAACCACCACCTTTAATAATTTTTAAACTAAATAAAAAAATCTCCCTAAAGACATCTTAGATTTTAAAATTCTAAGGGTCTTCAGAAAGATTTATATAATAAGATAGTTTATATTCTATATCATTAAAAAAATTTTCTATAAAATCTAAACTTTTTGAATAATCCAAAATAAATTGAACATACTACAAAAGAGTCTTCGATTTTAGGGTTCCTTAGATAGCCTTTTATCTTTTGAATTTACAGGTGGTGTTACACCTATAAAATCGTGGACTTATTTATTTGATTTTAGTGTTAGTCTCTTTGCTTCAAAATATACTAAAAATTAAAAATATTATTTAACTTCATAGCCTAGCAAAAAGAAATTTATAAAAAATTATAAATTTCTTTTTTTCTTTGAAACAAAATGAGATAAATCTGTATCATTATAGGTGAATGCATTTATAAACAAGGAAGTGATTTAATATTGAATCCAACAAATGATGAAATTTTGCAAGATGTATACAATGAAACTTACGAAGACGTTCTAAGATACATTGTTTCAAAATGTAATAACATAGAAGATGTACAAGATATAGTCCAGAATGTTTATTTTAATTTTTATAAAGCTCTAGATAAAAGAGAGATTGAAAATTATACTAAGTATTTATTTGGAATTGCTAGAAATGAAATCTTTAAAACTTATGGAATACTTGGGACGCTTAAAAATAATATTCCTATATTCTCACTAGGTTCAACTGATATAGAATTTAATAAAAATGACGCGCTTATGGTAAATGATAATTTTGACTCTGCTTTAATATGCAATGAAATTTATGATTACCTTGAAAAAGATAATCCTTTGACCTTTAAGATATTTATTCTTCACTTTAAGTGTGATATGAAAATCAAAGATATTAGTACAAGCTTAAAAGTTAGTGAATCCACAGTTAAGAATAAGTTATATAGAACCATAAAGGAACTTAAGAAAATTTTTGATATTTAGGGGTGATAAATTTGAATTATGATGAACTATTTAAAAAATCATTAAATGCTGATATTTTTAATAAAGAAAAAATGTTTGGTAATATTCTAGTTAAAATAGAGGAAGACAAACTAAAAGAAAGACTTAATATACTACTATTACTTTTAGTTGCTAAAAGAGATAGCTATGGATTTGAACTTATAAATGAACTTGATTTACTTTTAAAGAAAGAACTAAAAAGCAAAGAAGGGACTATATATCCAATTCTACACTCTCTTGAAAATAGAGAATTTATAAAATCTTACTGGATAAAAGATGATACTGATAGAAAGTATTATACAATTACAAAACTCGGAAAAGGTTATTTAAAAGAAAAGGACACTGTTGTAGATTTTTTAAGACAACCAAATAAATTTATACACAAGGAGAACTTCTCATGGGCTTAAATGAAATGAAAATAACTAACTACTTAGATCAAACCTGTTCACTAGTAAAAAATAAAAGAGTTCATTCCGAAATAAAAAATGAACTTAAAAGTCATATCGATAAACTTAGAAAACATTATAAAAAGCTTGGACATTCTGATGAAGAATCTATTAGCCTAGCTTTAAATGATATGGGTGATAGTTCAAAACTTGGAAGTGAACTTAACCAAACTCATAAATCAACATTTGATTTTAAGCTACTTAGCATAGTAGCCATATTATTTTTAATAGGTCTTTTAGGAACTTTAACATTCGGCAACTATGGTAGTTTTTCTTT
The DNA here is from genome assembly GCF_947036855.1 of uncultured Clostridium sp. Lineage (GTDB taxonomy): Bacteria > Bacillota > Clostridia > Clostridiales > Clostridiaceae > Sarcina. Next base: position 2,721 of record NZ_CAMQRY010000068.1, on the reverse strand, counting down.
TGGTAATTTAGAATGTATACCAGTAGTTTTAATCGCATTCTTTGTTGGCTCTAAAATTAATTTTAGATGGTTTTTAAAATTATCTATACCATTTTATATTATAGGTATTGTTATATATCTTTTATATCAAATACGTACTGAAAGTTTCGGATTTATTTTAGGATTTACCCTTGGCATGATTACCCTTAACAGACATATATATATTCCTATATTAATATTATTTGGGCTTTCAGGGATTTTTCTTAAATTCAAATTTGATAATATTAAGAATATTTCTCTTGCAATACTTCTTTCTGTTATTCCTTTATTAATATTTGGACTCCCTTTATTAAGAACTATAAAACCAGTCCTTGAACCTAATGGTTCTTACCTGATAATAGGAGCACCAAATTCTTTAACCCTTCCAATGATTCTTTGCTATAGCATTGGAGTATTATTTATAATTTATCTGCATAGCAAAAATTTAAAAGTACTTATTGCTACTGCTATTATAGAATTAATAATAATTTCAGCTACTACTTTTAAAGAAGTTAAACTGTTATTTACTAATAATAGTTGGGGTATGTATTCAACTCGCCAAACTTTACTTTCATCCCATTTTATAAACACATCATTAACTCCAGATCCTATAAATAACTCATATCCACTTATTTCATTAATAGGATACTTTGGATGGTTTGCTGGGATTATAGTTATAGTAGCTTTAATATATTTTATATTTAGATTATATAAAGCTTCATTTGTAATTAATAATATTTTTGGGAAATCACTAGCACTTTCAATTAGCACCGTTATATCTGTAAGAGTTTTAATTGGACTACTTATGAATGTTGGACTTTTCCCTTATCTCATAATGCCAACACCACTACTTTCATATGCAGGGCTATCACTGATAACTACAATATTCCTACTTGGAATACTAACAAATATATATAAAGTTAAAACTTTAGCCAAAGCATAAGCCAAAACTTAATTTTTACACTAAGGAGAAATTATTATGGATTTAAATGAAATGAAGATATCTAATTATTTAGATGAAATTTGCTTACTCATAAAAAATAAAAAAGCTCATTCTAGAATAAAAGATACTATCAAACTTAATATAGATACACTTACAGAAAAATATGAAAAACAAGGAAATCCAAGAGCTAAATCAATTGATTTAGCTCTAGCAAATATGGGGAGTAGTAAAAAACTTGGCAGAGAAATAAATCAAGAGTTTAAGTTAAACTTTAATCCTAAACTCCTTATATTACTTGGTATCTTCCTTGTTACCTCTTATTTTATATTACCAATTATCAGCATGCTTAACTCACCATCAAATGAGTATCGGGTTATATTCTATGGATTACTTCCTATGTTCTATCAAAATCTTGCTTTTATTATTCTTGCTCCAATTACTATTTTTATTGTTTCAAGAATTTATTTTAATAAATTTAAAAAACTTAACCTTGAAATTGATGATGGACAAACTTCCTCTTATTTAAATGATATTTGCTCACATATAAAAAATAAAAGAGTTCATGCTGAAGTAAGAAAAGAACTTAAAAGTCATATAGAAAGTCTAATAAAACACTATGAAAAACTTGGTCATACTGAAAATGAATCAATAACACTAGCTCTAAATGATTTAGGAAGTAGTGGAAAACTGGGAAAAGAGTTAAATGAATCTCATAAAGCTAAAATAGATTTTAAGCTTGTTGTTTTAAGCGCTGTTCTTATTATCATAGGTTTTATAGGAACTTTAACTTTCTTCAAAGAGCAAGAATACCAAAACTCTTATGGTCTTTATTTAATTCTGGCAGTATTAGGATTTTTACTTGCTTCTAATATTAATTTTAAATTTTATAAAAAACTTGCTATACCTTTTTATATACTAGGTTTACTCTCTTGTTACCCAGTACTACTTGGTAAGTTAAATAGTCTATTTGAACTGATACCTATTACTGGTCAGAGTGCATTTGCACCTATGCTATTTTTATTTGGCCTTTCAGGAATCTACCTTAAATTTAGCTTTAAAAATATGAAAAGTACTTCTTTAGCAATCCTTCTTGGAATCGTACCTTTAATATTTTTACTTTTCCAAAATATTATTTCACGTATAAATAATAAATGGACGATTACATTTATACCTTATTCACCTCAATTGATTTCATTTATAATTTATAGCGTAGCTTTTTTATTTGTTTTATATATTGCGTGTAAAAATTTCAAAATAGTTATAGGAACAGCTATTTTAGAAATATTTATAACTGCAGTATCAATTTATAGTGTTCCTAAAATGCTATTTGGTTTTAGCTCTAGTGCTAGTTATAAATTTACAGAACATTTATTAAAAACATCTAAATTTATTTCTATAACTCACAAAGCTAACTCTATAAATTTTGCTTCTCCGAATTATGGATATTCACTTACAAACTTAATAGTATATAGTGGATGGTTATTTGGAATAATAGCAATTTTACTATTACTCTATTTTGTATTTAGATTATATAAAAACTCTATTAATATAAATAATACATTTGGAAAATCACTAGCATTTTCAATCACAGTGATGTTATCAGTAAGAATAATTTTAGGTATCCTTATAAACCTTAACCTAATGCCTTCTTTTATGATTACTATACCACTAATTTCATTTACTAATATTGAAGTTGTAACAACGGGATTTTTACTTGGAGTTATTATAAATATAAATAAAGTAAAAAACTTAACTAAAGT
>NZ_CAMQRY010000067.1 GCF_947036855.1 uncultured Clostridium sp. | reverse complement strand
TTATTTTCTATTATTTTTTATTTGATTTAATCATTTTTATTGCTGTTTTTAATACTTTTTCTCCATTCATCATTCCATAATCCGCTGAATCAATCACAGCTATTGGAATTCCTAAATTTCCAAATTGAGTTTTTGTTTCTTCATACATATATTTAACTTGTGGTCCAAGTAAAATACAATCTGGATGTTTGCTATTTATTATTTCCTCTAACTTATTATGAGCAAATGCTGCTACTTCTATAGGTAAGTTATGTTTATTTGCCACACTTTGCATCTTACTAGCTAACATACTTGTAGACATCCCTGCACTACAAAACAAATAAATTTTTTTCATATAAATCCCTTCTTTCTATTTATTTTCTAAAGCTAAAATACGTTTATTTAACTTTATGATTTCTTTTGCCATAATTTTAATTGTTTCAGTAGAAATTAATTGATCTTCAGCATGTATAAGTAATATATTTGGTGTTACACTCTTTCCACTTGCTTCTAGCTGAATCAATTCACTATGTACATCATGTGCATCATTTAAAAATTTGTCACCTTCTTGAATTTTTTCATTCGATAAATCAATATTTCCACACTCTGATATCTTCATTGCTTCAATATAATTTGATTTTGCCATTCCAACTGCTGATATAATTTTAAAACTTATTAACTCTAATCCTTCCATTATTACCCCTCCTCTTGCTCTTATTTATATTTTACTATTATCTTAAAATGAAATGTTGTAAACAGTTTCCTAACATTAGGAAACCTATATATTTTTAATTACTTTTGTATTTCCTAAGTAATCATGTATTGCACGCTTTTTTGGAGTAAGCACCAATAATAAAATACTAATTCCTGTAATTACAAATCCCACATACATTAAAGGTGAAACAAAGTTAACCTCTGTAATAATAGAGGCAATTTGATGCCACACAGAGCTTGCTGATACTAAAACACCCTCAATAATTATAATTCCTACAATTTGTCTTAAAACCATATTTTTTAAAGTAATATCCTCATCTGATTTTTGTACAATTTTTAACTTACAAACCTTTTTCCCAAATGTTTGCCCCTTAGTTATATAAGTAGGAACAATAACAAAATAAAAAATTGCAAACATAACAGCTAAAATTCCAGCAATAATTCCATACGGAGCTTCAAATTCAATAATATTTTGATTTAGCATTGTATTTGTAAGTTTTTGTGAAATTAAAGCTATAGGAATAGCAGTACACAACGCACCTACATACCAATCAATTAAATAACTTATAAAGCGTGTCCCTAAACTAACTTCTTCATCTTTAGCCTGCGTGTGTGTTCTTTTTTTAGTGTATTTTTTTGTCATATTAACTCCTCCTAAGATATAATTTCCTTTATTAATTCATCATGAGAATTAATTTTTAATAATTGACTAAATTTATTTGAATCAGTAACAATACTACTAAGCCAATCAAAAAAAATCTTTAATAAATGATTATCACTTTCCCTTATAGCTAATAAAATAACTAATTTAACCTCATATTCCCCCCACCGAACCGGAGTTTTTAGTATCATAGTTGATATACAAGATTCATTTGCAGATACATCTATTGAATGTGGCACTGCAAATCCATACATAAAAGATGTTGCTGAAATATGCTCTCTTTTAAAAACATCTTCCTTATATGCTTTACTTGCTAGCCCTTTATCAATTATTTCATCACATAAATACTCAATAACCTCTGTTGAATTTTCTAAACCTTCTCTCACATAAAACAAATCTTTTCTCATAAGCTTTTTAATAAGCAGTGAGAATTCATTATTATTTCGTTTTTTATCTAGAATGTTTAAAGCTTGAAATACCTTACTTTCATCTTCATAGCTAACAAATAAAGTTATACTCACAGTCGGTATTTTTAATTCATGTTTCAATGGAACTGTTGTTATAATAATATCTGGTTCATCCTCTAAAATTACATTTTCCTCAAAAAAACTATGAGTACCAACAATCTCCATCCTATCATTAAATCTATTATTCAATTTATCAATGCACATCTTAGAAAGCATTTTATTGTAAGGAACAATCATAATTGCTCGATAACGTTTAATAGTATTAACACGCTCATAGGCTGCGCCTAAATGAAGTGCTACAAAAGCTAATTCATTTTCATTTATATTTCCATTTTGAAATCCTTGAATAACCCCCCCTGTTCTTACTGCCATTTCAAATACTAAAGGATATTTCCTTTTAATTTCTTGAAGATATATATTAGTTACTTCAATATTATTTTTTTGTCTTTCTAGTAAAGATTGTAAATGCATAGTAAGTCCTATCTTCAAATCTAAATCCATAGAAAAATCAATATCAAAATACTCCTTTATTTCTATGATTACATCATTTACTAGTTCATCTATATCTTTGTTTAACTCTTCTTTAATTAAATCTTTTCTATATTCTGTACTTCTTTTTCCCATTAATAATAATGTGAAAAGACTGATTTCATCCTCCACTATTTCTATATGAATCCTTTTACTAACCAAAGTGAAAAACTCTTTTGATATTTGATATTCCTTATTATTTTTAAGCTTACTCCGATTGACGCTAGTACTAATATAATTATGATTTATAATTCTTTCTATTGATATTCCTGCATGAATCATGATCATTGGAAATATCATTTCTCTTATTTTATAATCATATTTTTCACATACATCCTCTAAAATATCTTTAACTTCTAACAAATCAAAATTACTCCATAAATTCGCAATAGAGTTTAAATTCATAAAGTTCCCCTTAGTTTCATCTGTTAATAATTTTTTATAAAGCATACGCTTGTCTGCTTCTTCTCCAGATAAAGAAATATGGTTTTTTGAACGAATTAATTTTAAACTAGAATATTCACTAATCATTTTCCTAATTTTTTTAATATCATTATCAATAGAATATCCACTAACAAATACCTGTTCCTGTAATGCAATTAGATTAATATCTTTACTTTTAAATAAAAGTTCTTGGATTACATATACACATCTCTCATGTGCTGTTTGAGGTATTATATATTTGGTTTTTACATCCTGCTTATTCAATAATGATTTATCAATTTTATATCCAAACCTCTTATTTGATCCAATTAAAATGCAATTATAATAACTATTAATCGTTGCAATATCTAAACGAATAGTTCGATCTGATACACTTAAAATATTTGATATTTCCTTTCCCGTTATCCACTCTCTATTATCATTTAAAATATCAATAACATTTAACTGCCGAGTATTCAACATCTATTTAGCCCCCCATATTCAATATATCATTCTTTATTTTTCCTAAGTCACAAATATACCTCCTAACTGTTAGGAAGTATATTTTTTCTTATTTTATCATATTTTGTCATTTATTATAGTAAAATGACAAAAGTTTAGATAAAGTAAATAGTTTAGTCATTATTTTTATATGTATTTTGAATTTTTTTTGTTTTATAAATCAAATTTACATTACTTTGAATACTCTATATTAAAAACAATTTTAGGAGATTAAACATTTATGAACTTCGATAAATTTGATTGTGCAGATAGTAACACACAATTTTGCCCTTGCCATCTTGCTGATATGAATGAATGTATTTTATGTTCTCAACTCTGTGGTAGTAAATTTTGTGATTGCACTAATTGGTGTGGTAGCTGTATTTTTCAAGAATATATTTTTAATAATTCTAAGCCAAGAAAAGGACGTGATACTTTTATATCACCTATTTTAGATATAACTTTCCTTACTGATAAACTTATTAAAATTATTATTAGCGCTGAGCATTCTTTAACTATGGAACTTTCAAACCCTGGCTCTTTTATTTTTATTAAAGGTGATGAAAGTGAAAATTATTTTGATTTTCCTATTTCAATTGCTAAAGCAAATTCAAATTATGATACTTTAACTTTTTATATTGAAATTAAAGGACCTAAAACTAAAAAAATTCTAAATCTAAAAAAAGGGGATAATCTACTTTTTAGAGCACCTTATTTTAATGGTGTTTTTGGACTTTCTGATATTTCATCTTGTGAAAATTCTAAGGTTCTTATAATTTCAAGAGGTATTGGTATTGCACCAAGTTATCCTATTTATAAAAAATTACTTTCTCAAAATAATGACATAACTCTAGTTCATGATATTAGTCCTTTTGAATCTGATTTTTTCTATGAATATCCAAATGATATTATTTCATATAAAAGCATTATGGAAAATGGTGAACTTTCAAAAGAAATTAAAAGTGTTATATATGAAGAAACTCAAAATGGAACAAAATTTATTCACTGTGGTGGTGGAGATATTTTAACATATAAAATCATTGAATTTTTAGATTCTATAAACAAAACTGATATTAAACTTAGTTGTCTTAATAATGCAAAAATGTGTTGTGGAGAAGGGATGTGTGGAAGTTGTACTCTTAGGTTTAATGGAGATAAAGTAAAAAGACTTTGTAAGGTTCAAACAGACCCTAGAAGTATTTTTAAAGGAAGGAGATTTATATAATGAAAACTATAATTATTGGTGGTGGATGGGCAGGAACAGCTGCTGCAATTTCAGCTAAAAAAGCTGGAAGTGATGTACTTATACTTGAAAAAACTGATATGCTACTTGGACTTGGAAACATTGGTGGGATAATGAGAAACAATGGTAGGTTTACAGCCACAGAGGAACTCATAGTAATGGGTGCATCAGAACTTTTTGCTATATGCGATAAGCTTAGTAGACATAAAAACATAGAATTTCCAGGACATAAACATGCTTCATTATATGATGTTAATCTCATTGAAGCTGAAGTTTCAAGATATATAAAATCTATTAAAATAGAAGTTAAACTTCAAACTAGAATAGTTGATGTAATCATGGATAAAGCAAAACTTTTAGCTGTTATTGATAGTGATGGTAATGAATATTTTGCTGATTCATTTATTGAAGCAACTGGTTCTGCTGGTCCTATGGGAAATTGTTTAAGGTATGGAAATGGATGCTCTATGTGTGTGCTTAGATGTCCAGCTTTTGGACCTAGAATAAGTATAAGTTCAAGATGTGGAATTACTGATATACAAGGAGAAAGAGCTGATGATATCATTGGTGCTTTTAGTGGTTCTTGCAAGTTAGCTAAAGAAAGCTTATCACTAAAAATTCAAGATGCGTTAAATAGTAAAGGTGTATTTTTAGCTAAAATTCCTAAAGAAGATATAAACTACTCAAAACTTGATAAAAAAGTTTGTCAGCAATATGCTCTAAAAGAATTTGCTGAAAATATAGTTCTTTTAGATACAGGACATGCAAAGCTTATGACTTCATACTACCCCCTTGAAAAACTTAGAAAAATTAAAGGATTTGAAAATGCTAGATACATTGATCCATATGCAGGTAGTAAAGGAAATTCTATAAGATATTTGTCAATTGCACCAAGAGATAATTCTATGAAAGTTACTGGACTTGATAATCTTTTCTGTGCTGGTGAAAAAAGCGGATTATTTGTAGGGCATACAGAAGCCATTACAAGTGGAAGTCTTGCTGGAAACAATGCTGTCCGATATATTTTAGACCTTCCCTATTTAATCCTCCCCCCTACACTAGCAACTGGTGATTTGCTATCATTTGCAAATGAAAATATAAATACTCCTATTGGTAGAAAAACAAGATATACATTTGCTGGTTCAATTTTCTTTAATAGAATGCTTGAAAAAAATCTTTATTCAACAGATATCACTGAAATTTCTAAAAGAATTATTTCTGCTAATCTAATAAATATATTCAATCTCCCTTTAATCAACAATTTATAAAATTAAAATATTATGTAATTATAAAAACCTCCTTCTAGCATAATTTCCATTAGCTAAAAAGAGGTTTTTACTTAATTTTCTTAAAGTATATTTTTCATTTTTACTATGCTGTAACAGGTTTTGCTTTCGCTTCTTCTTCTGCTACTGCAGCAAGCATATTTTTATGATCTCTATCAGCTGCTGCTATTGCAAATGGTAAGAATAAAATAGTATCTATTATAAGAAGAACAATAACTAATGCAGCTCCTCTCCATGATGCACTCGCAAAGAATGCACTAACAATAGGAGGCATTACCCAAGTAACTTCTAATTGAATTAGAGGTACTATATGCCATAACATTGCAAAGTAAGCAATTACAACATTTATTAGTGGTATAAAAATAAATGGTATAAAGTAAATAGCATCTAAACATATTGGAAGACCAAATATAATTGGCTCATTTATGTTAAAAATACCTGGCGCTATAGCAAGTTTAGTTATCGCAAGTTGTACTTCACTCTTATTTTTCCTAAACTTATTGAGTATAACAATCGCAAACATTAGACAGAGTGTGGCACCTGATCCACCAAACTGAACATATGAGTTAATGAACTGGTCATTGATAATATATAATGGTTGTAATCCCTGTGCTGCTCTATGCATATTATCTATTGTTAATGGTAAAAGTATACCATTTACAATAGGTAACATCATATTTGATCCATGAAGACCAAACCACCATAATAATTGAATAACAAATACAAGTATTAATGCTCCACCAAGACTACCAACTACACCTTGTAATGGTTCTTGAATAATTAGATATAAGAACTGAGGTATACTTTCAGTCATAAATATAGCCCAAACTGCTTGTAGAATACCTGCAATACCCATAATTATTAATGATGGGAATAATGATGCAAATGATTTTGCAACTGCTGGTGGTACACCTGCTGGCATTTTAAATACAAGTTTTGGATTTCCAAGTAAGAATGCCATTGCATCTGCAACTATAAGTGCTACTGCAAGTCCCATTAATAAACCATTTGTTCCAAGATAACTTACATTTTTAGTTAAATCTCCATAAAATATAACTAGTACTGCAACTGCAACAAGTCCTGCTGCTAGTCCATCTGATTTTCTAGATCTAGCTAAATTATATGCCGTACTAAAACAAACAAGTAGTGACATGATTGCATATGAACCATTCCAAACTGCTCCTCCAGCACTTTTCCAAGCATGCCCAAATATGGCAACCATCATGGTATCATAACCACCCCAAATATGACCAAAGTTATTAATTAATATAGCAAATGCTCCAGCCATAATTATAGGGATTATTCCTATGAAACCATCTCTTATAGCTCCAAGGTGTTTTTCTCCTCCAATTTTTCCTGCAACTGGTAAAAGATACTTTTCGATAAATGACACGAATTTTTCCATTACTATTTCCTCCTCTTATGTTTTAATATTGCTTTTTAGTTACACTTATTATCTAGGTTAGTACTCATAAAATTTTTCTAAATAATTTTTACAATCTATTATTAAGTAAACATTTACATTTGTTATTTTTTTAATCATTCTGCTTTTTCCAGAATGATTTTTGCATAAATATTCACTTTTCCTATTATTACTAACACTTATTATATTAGCAATTAGCATGCCACTACACGTTAAATTGTTATGAGTTTGTAAACTTAGTGAATAGCTTGTATATTCACGAAATACTTTTTACACATTTACTGTGTAAATGTAAATTTCCTATGTTTTTTTGTTTACACACTTTACACAATTACCCTTTTAAGAATTTTTATTTCATAAATAGGAAAATATATCTTTTAAGGAAAAAAGAAGCAACCTATGATTTTAGGTAACTTCTTCTCCTCCAAACTATTTTTTTATCTCTTTAATCTTTCTATTTTACTTTAAAACTCTATCAAAATATGCCTTAAATTGTGGTAAATATTCTTTATGAGCTTCTAATAATTCTTCTACTAAAGTTTTAGCAAGAGAGTCTGATGCTACAAGTGGATTTATTGTTAAAGCAAGTACAGCTTTCTCAAAATCACCTTCAACAGCAGCCTCAATTACTAATTTTTCAAAAGTTTTAATTTCTTGTACAAGTCCTCTAGTTGCAAGTGGTAAAGCTCCTATTTTAACTGGTTTTGGACCATCTTTTGTTATTACACATGAAACTTCAACAACTGAATTTTCATCAATATCTGAAATAGAATCTCCATTTCTAAAATCTATTGGCTGAATATCATTTGTATCATTATATATTGATGTTATAAGTCTACAAGCTGCATCACTATAATAAGCTCCACCTCTTTGTTCAAGTTGTTTTGGCTTATCTTTAAGATTTGGATTTTTATAAAGCTCAAATAGCTCTTTTTCTATACCTTTAACTATCTCAGCTCTAGTTTTCCCTTTAGAAAACTCATGTATCTCTTCTTTTAACATAGCTTCTCTTTGATAATAATATTTATGATATGGACAAGGCATTATTCCAATTCCTCTTATAAACTCCGCAGTCCATGAAAAATCTGAAATATTTCTAACTATTTGACCAATCTCCCCTCTAGCTAGAGCCTCAATTAAATCATGTGTTCTATCAACTCCATCAACCTCAACTTTTGTTCCAAACACCATATGATTTAGTCCTGCAAAAGTCATATTTAAATCTTTATGCTCTACATTTAAAACCTTAGCTGCTGCCATTTCCATTCCTATTGGAACATTACAAAGTCCTATATATTTCCCATTCTGTCTTTCTCCATATTTATTAAGTGCTTCTGTTACCATTCCTGCTGGATTAGTAAAGTTTATAAGCCAAGCTTTTGGACAAAGTTCTGCAATATCTCTCTCAATATCAAGAATTACTGGAATTGTTCTAAATGCTTTAAACATCCCACCTGCTCCGTTTGTTTCCTGACCTATAACTCCATGACTTAAAGGAATTCTCTCATCCTTAACTCTTGCATCTAAAAGTCCAACTCTTATTTGAGTTGTAACAAAATCTGCATCTTTTAAAGCTTCTCTTCTGTCATAACTTAAATGAATCTCCATTGGAACTCCTGCTTTTTTAACCATTCTCTTAGCAAGTGCTCCTACTATTTCAAGCTTATGTCTTCCTGCCTCTATATCAACTAACCATAATTCGGTTACTGGTAGTACTTTATATCTTTTTATAAATCCTTCTACAAGTTCTGGTGTGTAACTTGATCCCCCACCAATTGTAACTATTTTTAATTTTTTGCTCATAATTTTCTACCTCCAAAACATTTCGTTTAATTTGTATATACATATATTGTAGCAATTTGTATACCATTTCATTTTTTACACAAACTTTTTTTATATTCTCTCAAAGTAAGCTTTCAAGCCATTCTTTACCACTTTACACATATTTTATTAGTGTGTAACTCTTTTTTTCTTTAAATAACTCTAATATTTTATTATATTTAGGCTTTTCAAATATCAAAAAGCTCTTTCATATTATAAATTTTCATGCTAAAAAGCCTTTCATAAATATACTAATTTATGAAAGGCTAATTTTTTTACTTTAATAATTTAAAACTTCTATTTCTATATCATCACAAGTTTTTCTTATAACTGTAACTCTTCCATAAATTTGAGTTCCATCAACAGTATAAGTTTTTCTCCCTCTTGGCTCTTCCTTAAAAACAAGCACAACTATATAAATTTCTTTCTCGTATTCTATCTTTATAGCTTTTGAATATTCACAATCTAAAACTTGTCCTCGCCAATCAATTATAGGAATATATTCTATACTTTTAACTTTATCTTCATCATTCATATGCATAACATAATTAAAAACTGCATCTCCAAAGACAGTCTTTGTCATAACAGCTTTTTTAGCTCTTTTTATGCTATTATAATGAGCTGAAATATAAGCTGCTTCTATACTTATATCTTGTCCATCCATTGTTTTAATTGTAAATTCATCCATAGGTATTATCGGGATACCTGTACTTGAAATTTCACACTGTGCAAATGATTTTTTAAACATATGCTCTCTATATTTAATATCATTTCCTTCCTTAGTTATATCCATTGAATTAAAATTAAAGAATGAACTATATTTATGCTTTCCATTACTTCTAATTTCATCACTTACAATCCAAAGCCCTTTATTTAAAAATACAATTTTTCTATTAACAAATGCTCCATCATGTATGTACCCTAGATGTCCACCTTCAACAAATGATGCAAGTTTTCCAAACTTATGCTCTCTTTTTATAGCTTCAGAAACTTTTAAAGTTCCCCATGAACTTTTTGCAGTGTTAAATTCTTTATCATCTAAAATGAATGTATTATGACTTTTAGCTTCTTTTAAAAGAACTCTATACTCATTATCATCAGCATAATTATATCTTCCTGAATCAACTAAAATATCATGTCCTTTATAATTTATATTAAAATGTAGCATATCAAAATGTCCATGTCCACTCCCAAGTGCACCACACTTAAATAAAGTAAAGATACCATCTTCGCCCCATTTATTTCTTAAAATATAATTTCCACAATCCTTCAATGCAACAGATATAAAATCAACTTTCTCACTTTGTATATTTTCAAATTTATAAAAACCTTTCAATCCAATATCAAAAACAACATCAATAGGAATTTCATTTATCATTGATTTGAGTTTTCCATCATTAAATACAATAGCACCAAAAGCTAAAATATCTCTCACATCTTCAATATCACTATCTCCAAAATTAGTTTGCATATAGTTTGGCTGCATTATGCTAAGTGTTCCATATAGCATTTTCAAAACTTTTTTCTCTATACTTTCTGGAATCTCAATATTATTTCTTTTACCTATAAGCACAACCGATAAAATACAATTAATCATTTCATTATGATACATATATGATTGTTCCCAATGCATTCCATCATCAAGAATTTGCATATCTAATGCTTTAACCATATAATCTAAAGATTTTTCTATTCTCTGTTTGCTTAATTTTAATCCACTAAGAAAAGCTGAAGCTATAAAAACTCCATGATTCTCAAGTATAACCCAATTACTTAAAAATCTATCATTTCTTGATTTTGAATTTATATACTCAATTTGCTCATTCATAGATATAACTATTTTTTCAATAGTTTCAAAATCTAAATCTTGCTTAAAATATTCAAGTGCCTTAACCCAATTTCTAAGCCTTAATCCACACTCAATAGTTCTCCAAGTTAATCTTTCACTTTCTTTTGTTAACGGAACATTATCAATCCAATCTATAATTTCTTTCTTAAACTGATCTAAGTATTTACTTAAAGATTTAATATAATATTCCTGTCCATATACTATAAAATGCTTATGCCTATTAAGCATATATGTCCACTCTGGATCTTTATACGGAATCTTATCCCACTCTATTTCACCATTAAAAACATACTCTCTATGACATCTTTCCATATCCCATTTCATATCAAATTTTATAATTCCCTTTGAAAAATTATATGCTGTGTTTGATATTTCTTTAAATTCTTGTATATAATTCCTAAGCATCAAATTTCTTAATTCTTTTTTATCATTTCCAATAAACCCATGAAAATCTTTTTTTCTAAAATAGAATACAAACTCTTCTTTAGCAAGTTCTAAATCACCATTATTATAAGCACTTCTTACCCTCGCTAAATCAATATTTGAAAAATCTAATAGTTCAAAAATATTCTTTTTCATAATAATACCCTCCCACAGATATATTAAGACTTATAGTTTTTATAGTAAAAACTGCAATAGAGTCTCTATCTCTAAAGCAGTTTACTTATTTTAGTCTAAAATTTTACCAATATAACATTAAATCTTTTTCTTTATATACTCTCATTAAAGCTTCCATATAGAAGTAATCCCCCCACAGATTACACTCATTTACGCCTTTACCACTATGATAAGAATATACTCCTTCTTTTAAAACTCCATTTGATTCCATATCCTTAGTTGTATAATTTTGAATTAAACTTCTAAGCATTCCATGTGCTGCCTTCATATAAGTTTCCTTATTTTCATGCTCTGAAATATATTTATCCATTTCTAAAATCCCACATGCAACAATAGCTGCTGATGATGAATCTCTTGGCTCATTATCTTTCTTTGTAAAAATTAAATCCCAGTAGCAAACTAAATCTTCTGGTATTCTATTTAAATAATAATTTAAAACTCTTTCATATATAAATTCACTTTTTTCATGCTTATTATATTTAAAATTAAGTGGCATTCCATAAACTGCCCAAGCTTGTCCCCTTGCCCAACTTGAATCATCTGAAAAACCTTGATGTGTAACACCTTTTGTTGGCTCACCTGTTTCTAAATCAAAATAATAAGTATGATATGTTGATGCATCTTCCCTTATAAGATTTTTTGTAGCTGTTTCAAAATGTTTATTGGCAACATCTTTATATTTACTATCACCTGTTTCTTCACTAGCCCAATATAGTAACGGTAAATTAAATAAACAGTCTATTATCATTCTGTATTCTTTAGGATCACCTTTTTTACCCCACGCTTGAATAAATTCTCCATTTTCTTGGAATCTATCTAAAAGTTTATTAGCTGCCCAAATACTAGAATCTCTATACTTAGTATCGCCCGTTATCTTAAAATCTGCAATTGTTGATAATGAATATAAAAAACCTAAATCATGATGGTCTAAAACAAAATGCTCTTCAAGCCTTTTGTGGAAACTCTCTGAATGAATTTTAGCTACTTTCTTATACTTCTCATCACCAGTATAATCATAAGCAAGCCATATCATAGCTGTCCAGAATCCATTAGTCCAATCATCATTCCCCTTAGTTCTATAAATTTGATTTGTTGTACACGCACTTGGAAAATTATGAGTATATAAGTCTAAATTTTCATCAATTTTTTTAACAACATAATCCAAAGCACTTTTTATCTCTGTCTTACTTAAAAGCTCTATATTTTCAAATAATTCTTTATTAATTTTTTCATTTTTTATATTTAACATTATAATCACCTCTAAAATTATTTTTGTACTTTTCTTTATCTTCTTAAAAAAATATAAGAGGGGAAAATCCCCTCTTATAACTATATATTAACTATAATCTATAGATTCTGTGGGCATATTTTTCTAAAAGAGTTTTATTAAATTCTCTTCCACCATCCACATTAGCACTCTTGAATACAGGAACTTTATATCCCTTTGAAATCATTATTTCATAAGCTTCAAGAATTGCTGCATTTAACAATAATGAACATGCTATAGATGAGGTTGGTCCAACTGGAACATCTAAGCCTTCCATTGTTATAGCACAATCTCCATCAACACTATGATTATTTAAAACTACATCTGCAAATTCAAATAATCTCTTTCCTGATGAATGTCTTGAAGTAGTTTTTTTACTTATTTCAAGCGCTGTAACTGCTATTATTTTAACTCCTTTAGCCTTAGCTATTTCAGCTATTTCTAAAGGCATTGGATTTCTACCTGAATTTGATATTATAACTACAACATCATTTTTTTCAAGTTGAACTCTTCTCATTAAAGCTTTCCCTGAACCTTCAACAATCTCTAGTTCTCCTCTAGTTGGGTCTTCAATAACTTTTGCAGGAATAAGTCCCCCTGCTCTACCAGCTATTTCAATAGCTCCTGCATATGAGTGTCCACTTCCAAAACTTTGGATTATTCCACCACTCATAATACTATCTGCAATAACCTGTGCTGCACTTTGAATATTCTCTTTTTCATTATTCATAATTATATTTACTTTTTCGCTTACTATATCGAAAAATTGTTGTGATACCATAATCTTTCTCTCCTTTTAACATTAGTTTTCTTATAATTAAAGTTTTGCTTTATTTATAAAATCTATAACCATAGTTTTCGAATCATCTGGTACCATTATTGAAGTCATTTCCACTCCTAATTTGTCTAGTTCTCTAAATGTCGCAACATGCTCACTTGTTAAGTTAATTGATCTCTTAACTGAAGTTGTTCCTGTTCTTGCTGCCATATTTCCTACATTGAAACTCTTTATAGGAAGTCCCATTTTAATTAAATCTAAAATATCCTCTGGATTCTTTAATATAACTAAAACTCTTTGCCCTTCATACTTTCCTGCTGTAATATTTTTAACTGCCGTTTCTTTACTTATTATAGAAGTTCTAATACTTGATGGAGCAACCATTCTTAAAACAGTTCTCTGCATTTCATCAACTGAAACCGCATCATTTATAACCATAATTCTTGTAGCTTTAAGTGTATTACACCAAAATGCTGCAACCTGCCCATGTATTAACCTATCATCTATTCTAATGTGTATTATACCTTTCATATTTAAATCCTCCCACAAATTTAATAATCTATTT
>NZ_CAMQRY010000066.1 GCF_947036855.1 uncultured Clostridium sp. | reverse complement strand
ATAATACTCTTTATCTAATAGATAAATATTATCAACTAATTATTAATATCTTATGAAGTTATAGTAAACTAAAAGTGCTATTGTGATTAGCAGTTTATTTTTACCTGCCCACAATAGCACTTTTAACTAAATAACTTTTTTATCTTTCAATTTTACAAAAACTAATTTATATACTATTATCCCAACTATTGAAACTGCAACAAACTCTCCTACTCCAACTTGTAACATAGTTAATACAAGTGGTATACCTAACATTTTGTATAACATGTATCCTATTATTACCCCATTAAATAAAACAGGCCATAATGATGCTACATATATTCCCCACTTTGTATTTTTAAAGAACTTCCCTGTATAGGCAACACATACAACACTTATAAATGTTGCTGGAACTCCAAATACAATATTATAAGCAGCATCTGGTCCAAGCCCATTTGCTATAAAGCACCCAAGTGTTAACCCCCATATATAGAATGGATCTATATATGCTAAAAGTACCATTACTTCCGATAATCTAGCTTGTATTGGTCCATAACTTATTGGTGCAAGACCCAAAGTTAATGCTGCATATATAGCTGCAATCAAAGCTGATACAACTAATTTTCTTGTTTTATTATTATTCATTTTTAAATTTACCCCCAAATGATTTTGAAAGAAATTTAAAAGCTTCCAAACAAAAAATCGTAATATATTATATATATTACGACACACTAATAAAACTAGCTAATAAAAGCTAATTTTTATGCCGTAGTTTTGTTTACAGACAGGAGGCTCTCAAACTGTCTTTTTCACTTATTATAAATCCCACGCTTTAAATTGTCAAATTTAACCACACACTCACTATCAATATTTAAAATTATTACTATTATATACACTCTAATTTTCTAACTTAAAAAAGCTACTACAAGTTTATTACTTGTAATAGCTCTTTTAAAATATATGAAATTCTGCATTTCTATTTATCTTCATGACCAAAGATATCTTCTTCCTCATTCATAAGTCCGAATTTATCAAAAATCATAAATGCACCAGCTATTATAACTCCAACTATTGTTGCAAGTCCCATTCCACTAAGATCAACTTGTCCAATTTTCACAGACATACCACTAATACCAACAATTAGTATTACTGATGTTAAAACTAGATTTCTAGCTTTTGAGTAATCTACCTTAGCTTCAACGAATGTTCTTATACCAGCAGCTGCTATACTTCCAAATAAAAGAATACTAATTCCACCAATAACCGGACTTGGTATACTTTTAATAACCATAGCAAGCTTACCTGAAAAAGCAAGAACCATTGATAAAACACCTGCTCCTGCAATGATATAAACACTATAAACTTTAGTTATTGCCATAACTCCTATATTTTCTCCATAAGTAGTTGTTGGAACAGATCCAAAGAATCCTGATATCATTGTTGAAATACCATCTCCCATAAGAGATCTATGTAATCCAGGATTTTGAGCAAGATCTTCACCTACAACACTACTTGTTACTGCTAAATGACCTATGTTTTCAGCTATAACAACTAAAGTTGCTGGAAGTATTGTAAGTACAGCATCTAGATTAAATTTAACCATTTGCATATGTGGAATTGCAAAGAAGCTCGCTTCTTTTATTTCAGTAAAGTTAACAATTCCAAACATTACTGATGCTATGTACCCTACAACGATACCTATTAATAAAGGTATTATCTTTAAAAATCCTCTTAAAAGAACTGTAGCTAAAATTGTTGTACCAAGAGTTATTAATGCAATTATTATATGAGTACTATTTGCTGCACTACCATTAACTGCAAACCCTGAATCTTTAGCAGCATTACCTGCAAGCCCAAGACCAATAATAACAATAATTGCTCCCATAGATGCTGGTGGGAATATTTTATTAATCCAACCTGTCCCAGTAAATGCTACAATCAGACCAACACATGTAAATACAAGTCCTGATACTACAAATCCACTTTGCACTTCTGCAAAAGAGAATCCATGATTTAATAACATTAGTACTGGGGCAATAAATGCAAAACTAGAACCAAGGAAAGCTGGTATCTTCCCCTTTGTTATAATCGCATAAATTATAGTTCCTATTCCATTAAATAGAAATACAGTCGCCGGATCAATATGGAATATTAAGGGAACAAGTACTGATGCTCCAAACATTGCGAATAAGTGTTGTAAACTTAAAGGTAACGCTCTTTTTAAAGGAACTTTTTCCTCAACTCCTATAAAATCTTTTATCTTTCCGTCTTGAGGTTTAACCTCTATATTATTATTTTTCATATATGCCCCTTTCTTAGCCTCTCTGGACTAAATTAAAAGTTTTCCTAAAAAAATATATCATACTAATCCTACTAATACAATAGGATTTTTATTTTAACTATGTTATAATAGTCACTTAAAGATAAGATTTTTTAACTTTTATAAAGTAAAATATTAACTTTTATAGTTAATTAATAAATATGGGAATTTGAAAGGAAGTATAGAATGATTACAGTTACTAATGTAAGTTTAAGATTTGGGGATAGAAAACTTTTTGAAAATGTTAATTTAAAGTTTAACCCAGGAAATTGTTATGGAGTTATTGGTGCTAATGGTGCTGGTAAATCTACATTTTTAAAAATATTAGCAGGAGAAATCGAGGCTAATACAGGTGATATAACACTTGCTCCAAATACAAGAATGTCAGTTCTTAGCCAAAACCACAACGCATTTGATGATGTTGAAGTTTTAAAAACTGTTATGATGGGAAATAAAAGACTATTTGAAATAATGGAAGCAAAAGATGAACTTTATGCAAAAGTTGATTTCTCAGATGAAGATGGTATAAAAGCTTCAGAACTTGAAGGAGAATTCGCTGAAATGGGCGGTTGGGAAGCTGAATCTGATGCTTCTTCATTACTTCAAGGTCTTGGAATTGATACAGAATCACATTTCAAAAATGTTGGAGAATTAAGAGGAGATGAAAAGGTTAAAGTTCTTTTAGCTCAAGCTTTATTTGGTAAACCAGAGTTACTAATACTTGATGAGCCTACTAACCACTTAGACCTTAAAGCTATCGAATGGCTTGAGAACTTCCTTATGAACTTTGAAGGAACTGTTATAGTTGTATCTCACGATAGACACTTCTTAAATATGGTTTGTACTCAAATTTGTGATGTTGACTTCGGTAAGATAAAATTATTTGTTGGTAACTATGATTTCTGGTATGAGTCAAGTCAATTTGCCCTTCAAATGTCTAAAGATCAAAATAAGAAAAAAGAAGAGAAAATTAAAGAATTACAAGACTTCGTTGCAAGATTTAGTGCTAATGCTTCTAAATCTAAACAAGCTACTTCAAGAAAGAAACTTCTTGATAAAATTACATTAGATGATATCCAACCTTCAAGCAGAAGATATCCATTCGTTGGATTTAAACCTGAAAGAGAAGTTGGAAATGATGTTCTTTCTGTTAGTTCTTTATCTAAAACTATAGATGGTGTTAAAGTTCTAGATGATGTTAACTTTGTACTTGGGAAAAATGAAAAAATTGCCTTTACTGGTGATGAAATAGCTGTTTCAACTTTATTTAAATTACTTGCTGGTGAAATTGAACCAGATTCAGGTGCAATTAAATGGGGTGTTACAACTTCTAGAGAATATCTTCCTAAAGATAACTCATCTTACTTTGATGGATTTGAGTATTCACTTGTTGAATGGCTTAGACAATATTCAGATGAAAAATCTGAGAGTTATTTAAGAGGATTCCTTGGAAGAATGTTATTCTCTGGTGAAGAAGCTCTTAAAAATGCTGATGTATTATCAGGTGGAGAAAAAGTTAGATGTATGTTATCAAAACTTATGCTTAGCTCAGCTAACATATTAATCCTTGATCAACCAACTAACCACTTAGACCTTGAATCAATCACAGCTTTAAATAATGGACTTGTTGATTATAAAAGCACATTATTATTCGCATGTCATGATCACCAATTTGTTGAAACTATAGCTACTAAAATTATTGAAATTAATGATGGTACTGTTAAGTTTAACAAAGAGTGTTCATATGATGAATATTTAAATCAAAAATAATATTAATAATAAAAAGTGCTAGGACAGATGTCCTAGCACTTTTCTTTATATACTTATTTCACTAATTTCCATATTATTTTCACATTCAGATAATTTATTATTCTTAAGTCTCATAAGTTCTACTCTTCTTTTTATTCTTCTCTTCTTTTTTAAACAAGAATTTCTATTTAATGCTTTTCTTCTCATATTTATGTGTGCTCCTAAATATAATATTTTAGTAACTGCTAACCATTAATTTTAATAAAATGAATTCTAAACTTACTTTATTTAACTATTGTTAATTTACTCAAAATCTCTTTTTCAGTTTTTATCTTGTAAATTAATATAGCTGTTATACCTTTTAACGTACTTGATATTGCAATACTAATCCATATCCCTGTAACTCCAAATAAGTTTATCAAAACTAAAGCCATAGGGATTCTAAGTATCGTAAATATAATACTTATCAATGCTGGTATTTTAGGCTTTCCAATTCCAGTAAATACTCCATTAGATATAACTTCTATTGCTGAGAATATTTGTACACTTCCAATTATCCTAAGATAATTAGCTGTTATATTTATAGTTTCCTTTTGAGAAACAAATATTCCTGCTATCTTCTCTGGAATAACTAAAAATACTATTGTTGTAATAATTGCATAAACCCCACCTATTATAAGTGCTGAATTATAACCTTTATTTATTCTCTCAACAGAACCTTTTCCAAAATTTTGTCCTGTAAATGCAGATATAGCACCATTTATACCACCTATAACCATAAGTGTTATTGACTCTACTTGAATTCCTATCTTTTGTGCTGCCATTGCATAGACACCAAAATCAGCTATGAATTTAGCAAGCACTATATTTACAAGTGTAAATAATGATCTTTGCATAGCCATTGGAATCCCAAGTTTTATTACATCTAAAGTTTTTTCTAGTGATATCTTTTCTTTAAAATCATACCTAAATGGTGATGATTTAATAAGTGTAAATAATAAGAACATTATTATTTGTGATATTAATGTAGCAATGGCTGCTCCATCAACTCCTATTTTTAATATGTATATAAATATTGGATCTAATATTATGTTTAAAACTATCCCAAGAATACTTATTTTAAGCGCAAGTTTATTGTTACCAAAACTATTTGACACTCTTGAATATAGTATATTAAAGACTGAGAATATAAATATTATACAACTTATTGATAGATATGATTTAGTTTGATTAAATAAACTAATATCATTAACTACAAAAAACCCTACAAATAAATCTCTACATAAAAATACTATTAATGCATAAGTACTTCCAATTACTAGTGTTGTAATCATTCCTATATTTAAATATTCCTTTACTTTATGTATATCTCCACTACCTATTGATTGTGAAACCCTTACAGATACACCTATAACTATCATTGATAATATTGAATATCCTAGTGAAATTAAAAAACTAGTTGTCCCTATTGCAGCAACAGCATCACTTCCTAATTTTCCAACCCAAAACATATCAATTATACTATATGCAAATTGTAAAATTGAACTACTCATTATAGGGATTGCAAGTCTTAGTATAACTTTAAAAACATTTCCCTTTGTTAAATCTACTTTTTTCAAATTATACTCCTTTTTTAATATTTAATTATGTAAAGTCCACTTTGAATTATAACATACAAATGCATAATTGCTAAAATTAATTTATCAAAAAAAAACTTGTATTTACTATAAATCTATTTATATTTAATTCTTATACCTACTTTCTTTATTAATTTTATTTAAATTTAATTAAACCAAGCTTGTTTTTATACAAAAATGTATTAGAATATAAATAACTAGAATAAACAAAAGGCGGTATAATATGTACTTATCAAAATTTACTGATTACTCTTTTAGGGCTTTAATCTATCTTGCTAATAATACAGATAGACTTTGTACAGTTGAGGAATTATCTACTACTCTTGATATATCAGAACATCACTTAAAAAAAATAGTTCAAAAACTTGCAAAAACTGAATTTGTTATATCTTTAAAAGGAAGAGCTGGTGGTTTAAAACTTGGTCTAGATCCTAGTGATATAATTCTTAGTGAAGTTTTAAAGGTAACAGAAGAGAATTTAAATATTGCAGGATGTTTCTCAAATAGAGATAGTTGTCCTATGATGAGCTCTGGTTGCAGGCTTAAAGGTATAATGAATAGTGCCTTAAATTCATTTATAGATGAATTTGCTAACTATACCCTTGCTGATGTATTGCCAAATAAATAAGATATAATTAAGGTTTAACTAAGATATAATTTAAATTTTTTTAAAGATTTTATTAATTTTATATCTTAAAAAATATAACTAATTTAATTATAAATCAAAAGAGATACTACGATGCATTAGCACAGTAGTATCTCTTATCAATTTTATATTTTATTTGAAATTTTTAAGTAAATCAGCAAATGGATTATTTATATCTTCTTCTGCTTCTTTATTCATTTTTCTCATTAAATTACCAACTTCTTTTTTGCTTACTTTTGATTTTTTATCTGTGAATCTTTTCTTAAATACTTCTTCTTTCTCTTTAAATCCACATCCATTACATATATAAGAACTTGAACCTTTTTTACCTCTTAATTCAAGCTTTTTCTTACACTCTGGGCATCTAGCATTTGTTATCATTGAAACATTATCTCTATGTCCACATTCTCTGTCCTGACAAACCAGCATTTTACCTTTCTTACCATTTACTTCTAGCATAAATTTCCCACACTCAGAACATTTATTTCTAGTTAAGTTATTATGCACAAATTTACTCTCTGCACCCTTTATTTCAGCTACAACAGCTTTAGAATACTCTCTCATTTCTTTCAAGAAATCTTTTTGTTGTAATTTACCTTTTTCAATTTGTGAAAGTTTTTGCTCCCAACTTGCTGTAAGTGTTGGAGTTTTAAGTCCACTTGGTACAAGCCCTAGAAGTTGCTTACCTTTTGATGTTATAGTTAAATCTTTTCCATTTTTCTCAATTAAGAAACTATTAAATAATTTTTCTATTATATCAGCTCTTGTTGCAACAGTTCCAAGTCCACCTGTTTCACCAATTTTTTTCTTAAGTTCTGCACTATCACCTTGCATAAATTTAACTGGGTTTTCCATTGCTGATAAAAGAGTTGCCTCTGTAAATCTTGCTGGTGCTTTTGTTTTTCCACTTGTTATATTTATAGATGTTACTTTTAAAATTTCACCTTGCTTTAAATCTGGAAGTTTTACATCTTTTATATCGTCATCATCTGATGCTCCATTATAAACTTCTTTAAATCCAAGTGATATTATTCTAGTTCCTTTTGTTTTAAACTCTTCACCAGACATGTTTACACTTGCTGATACTTCTTCATACTCACATGGTGGAAGAAGTACTGCTAAGAATCTTCTAGCTACAAGGTCATATACCTTTCTTTCCTTATCTCCCATTATTGAAAAATCAACTCTTTGCTCTGTTGGAATAATAGCATGGTGATCTGAAACCTTTGAATTATCTATAAATGATTTACTTGCCTTTATTTCTTTTGAGTTTATTTTCACTGAAAATCTACTAAGATCTCCAATTGCACAAGCTTTAACTCGGTCTTTTAAAGTTCCTACCATATCACTTGTTAAGTATCTTGAATCAGTCCTTGGATATGTTAAAACCTTATAACTTTCATAAAGTCTTTGAACAAGTCCTAGAGTTTCCTTTGGTGAATATCCAAATCTAGTATTACACTCTCTTTGAAGTTCTGTTAAGTCATATAAATTCTTAGCATAGCTTTTTTTACTAACTTTTTTCACTTCTGAAACTTTAGCTTCTTTACCTTTTACTGAAGATAAAATACTTTCTGCTTTAGGTTTTTCAAAAGTTCTTGTATTATTGCTTTTATCCTGCCAAATAAATTTAAATCCATTTGCAACCATATCTAATCCATAATACTCTTTTGCTTTAAATCCTCTAATTTCAATCTCTCTAGCTTCTATTATTGCAACTGTTGGAGTTTGAACTCTACCACATGATAACTGTGCATTATGCTTACATGTTAAAGCTCTTGTAGCATTTAATCCTATAATCCAGTCCGCCTCTGCTCTAGCCTCTGCTGCTCTATATAAATTTTCATACAATCTTCCATCTTTTAAAGTATTAAATCCATCTCTAATAGCCTTATCTGTAACTGATGAAATCCAAAGTCTTTTTATAGGTTTTCTACATCTTACTTTTTCAAGAGTCCACCTAGCAACAAGCTCTCCTTCTCTTCCTGCATCTGTAGCTATTATTATACTTGTTATATCATTTCTATTTAATAATCCTTTTACAGTACTATACTGTCTTGCTGTTTTAGGAAGTACTTCAAGTTTCATATGTGGTGGTAGCATAGGTAATGCTTCCATCTTCCAATCTTTCCATTCTTTATTATAAGCTTCCGGAGGTGCAAGACTTACTAAATGTCCCATTGCCCAAGTAACAACATACTTATCTCCCTCTAAAAATCCATTTCCACCTTTTCTAGCATTTAAAACTTTTGCTATATCTTTACCAACTGATGGTTTTTCTGCAAATACTAATATTTTACTCATATTATTTCATCCTCACTAATCTAATGCTTTTGCATTATAAATTTTCTTCTAACTACTATATTAGCATATTCTACTAGTAATATCATTCTCACCTTATTACAAATCACCAAAAACTATATAATAAAAGACCTAGCTTTTAAGTGGTAATTTATATTATCACTCAAATACTAGGTCTTATTTGCTATTTTACATCCATTTTATCTTTTATATTTTTATAAAATCTATCATCCATATTTTTAACTCTTATCCAGTCTATTTTCTTCTGATTATAAAATCTTATTCTATAATCACAAATTTTTTTTCGTCTTTGAAATAAATTAACAACTCTACAACACTCAATCATACTACTATTTTTTATAAGTGTTATCCTTCTTATAAATGAACCAGAACTAAAGTATAATATATCTTTATCTGTTCCAAGTGCTGAATTTCTTTTTATTAAATATCTCCAAAGTATCATAATAGGTACTACTATAAATCCTACAAAACTTTTATCTAGGAGTAAATAAAAGGCTACTGCAAAAACAACTGAATAACTAGTCCAAGAAATATAAAAATTATTAAAAGTCTTTTTAGGTGGTATATGTATATCTCCTATATATCTAAATTCCGGTACTATCTCTTCAATAACTTTCATGAAATCATTTTTTGTACATAATGGAAACATAACTTCATCTTCACTCATTTCATTTCCATAGCCTACCACCGATGCTTTTAATGTATATAATCCAAGTAACTGATTTATAAAATTCTGTTCTATTTTAATAGCATGAATATTATCTACTTTTATAGAATATCTACGCCTTGTAGTCAGTCCATGATGAATATATAAATGATTGCTTTTTCTAAAAATTCTAAACTTATAATACTTAGATAACATTCCAAGTATTGAAAAAATAAGTATTATGCTAAAAACTACTACAAATAATAAAACTATATATATTAATACCCCTATAATCTCATGAGCACTACTTATTCCATATATAGCATTATTTAAAAGCATGCCTTTTAGTTCAATTCCAAATCGCTTATCAACCTCATTAAGAAGATGTATTATCGAATAAATAATACCTACGCCAAGTATTATATTACTTCTAAGTGTTGCAAGTATTAATAAATGTTTAAATGACATTTTATATGCTTTTTTTACATCAATTTTAAAGTTTTCTTCATCTTTAATATACTCTAAATTAATTGCTGCATTTTTAAATTCTAATACTTCATCTTTCTTTAGTATTAGTGTTATCCCAAATTTCCTATCTTTAGGCGAAATACTTTCTATTTTTATTCTTCTTAGCCCAAGAATTCTATCAACAATTGTTTTATTAAACTCTATTAAGGAAATACTACTAAGTGGAATTTTTATTTTACTGGTTTTAATAATACCTTTTTTATATAGTAAATTTTTATTTTCTATTATAATAAATTCATTCATCCATCTAAAAAAAACAAAAATTCCAATTGCTATAAAAATCCCAATAGCACCATATATACCATACGGTATACTTGGTATTATTATTAAAATTATTAAAGCCCAAAATTTCTTTATAATTTTAATGTAATTAATCATCATTATATTCCAATGATTTTTTTTATAATATACCATCTATTACAATTCCTCTTCCTTCATTATAACCCAGAGATCCCCAAGCTTTTTATCATCTAACGACTTTATAGTTCTATGTCCTGCTGTTGTATATAACTTCAAACTACTAATTCTAAGCAAATGGTCTAATGGATCCTTTTGTGCTATTACATATTTTATATTCTCTCGTGATATATATATGTTTTTTCTAAATATTACTCCGCATTTTATTTCAATTGCATTTTCTCCAATTAAATATTTATATGATAAATACTCTATAAATGGCATTATTACAATAGACATAATTCCTATTACATTTATTATATATATTATACTTGATGCTAAAATCATATATTTATCTGCAATTTTATGAGCATATATAATATAAAAAATATCAATTATTGCAAGTATTATAAATCTACTAAGTATCATTTTTATTATATATCTTTTGTTTAATTTATATGCTTTCATTTTTTCCCCTTATTCATTTAATTTGCCTATATCATTATACCTTATATTACAGATTTTGTTTAATGCAAAAAAACAGACTATATTAGCTTTGCTATAGTCTGCTCCGTATTTTATTTAAACTATTTTTTACTTTTTAGATTTTTTCAAATATAAAAATATAAATAATTTAGGTGCATAAGCTGCTATTTTACTCCAAATAAACATGCTTCTACCATATCTTGTTGTTTTTCTAACACCCTCATCTAAAAATTCCTTAACCTTTTTCCCCTCTAAAAACTCTAAAATCTCAGCTTTATTATTTGAATTTGTACATGCAAATAGCTGATACATTATGTGTTCTATTGCAAACTCTCTACTTATACCTCTTTCAAAATCTATTCCATAAACTCTTTTTCTTGAAAGTTCTATTAAATCTTCAATAGAATTAACCACAGTTTTATTGAAAGTAAAATCAGCCGCATTAGTTAACGAATCTGGTCTTTGATAATAGTAAGATAAACTATCCTTTATAACTTTTATCTTTGTAGAATTCCATAAACTCTTAAATATAAAGTTTAAGTCCTCCATTGCATAAGCATCTTCCAAAAATCTTAAATTAAAATTTTCTATAAAATCTTTTCTATATACTAATGAAGATGTCCAAATTCTTAGTTTATTATTTTTATATGCATCATATACGTCCATTCCTGGTGACATACTATTAAAGAATGCATATTCTTGTTCTGTTGAATTTCTAATTGTATAATCAGCATTTACTCTTTTATAATCAAATGAGACTATTTCTGGATGACTTCTATTTGATGCTTCTCTTATTACTTCAACTAATTTACTATCTACATAGTCATCTGAATCTAGAAATAATACATATTCACCAATAGCTTTATCAATTCCGAGGTTTCTTGCTTTACTTTGACCATAGTTTTCTGTTCTTAAAATATCATAATTAAAATCTTTACTCTCTAAATAGCTTTTTGAAATTTCATAAGAATCATCAGTTGAACCATCGTCAACTAATATTAATTCAATATCCTTATCCGTTTGATTATTTAAAGAATCTAAGGCTTTAATTATAGTTTTCTCTGCATTGAACATAGGAATAACTATGCTTAAAAATACCTTGTTATCCATTATAATCCCCTCGCTTTTACTTTTATATGTATATACTTATAATTACATAAATTTTGCAATTAGTAAAGTATTTTAAATTTAACTATTCATCATTCATTATTATGTTATAATCTTAATAATTTATATATTTTAAATGTACTATTTTGCCAAATTAATGGTACATTTAAAAATACTATAAATATATTAGATTACAGATATTATATAATTGGAGGATTTATTATGAATACATTAAAAAATATTTTAGAGTTCAATAAAATTTTTGTTGAGAAAAAAGACTATGAAAAATATACATCATCTAATCTACCTAATAAAAAAGCTGTTATAGTTTCTTGTATGGATACTAGACTTACAGAACTTTTACCTAAAGCTATGAATGTTAGAAATGGTGATGTTAAAATAGTTAAAAATGCTGGTGCTACCATAATCCACCCATTTGGAAGTGCGGTTCGTAGTATTCTTGTAGCTATTTATGAGTTTGATGCTAAAGATATATTTATAATAGGGCATCATGGTTGTGGTATGAGTAATATTGAACCAACTCATATAATTGAAGAAATGCGTGCTAGGGGGATTTCAGATGATACTTTAAATACACTTAAAAATGCTGGAATAGATCTTAATACTTGGCTTAAAGGGTTTACTTGTGTTAAAGAATCGGTTTTAGAAAGTGTTAATGTTGTTAAAAACCATCCTTTAATGCCTAAAACAGTCAGAATACACGGACTTATAATAGACCCTGAAACTGGGAAATTAGACCTTGTAATTGATGGTACTAAATAATTTCAATTTCTATGACAAAAGGTATCTATCTTATTTTAAGATGGATACCTTTTTTTCTATCTTCTATTGCAACAATTACACTCACATTTACAACCACACTTATTGTCATTTTGTCTTTTATAACAATCAATTGTTCTATATATCAATGAATATAGATTTTCTCTAACCTGCGCTGATTCATTTTCAATGCAATCAACTTCGCTTAAAAGATCACTTGCCCTACATTGTGCTTCCATAGCTTTTGCTATCAAAATACCAACCTGCTCTTGATATTCTCTTGCTTTATCTATTTTCTTGTTAGAATGTTCTTCAATGCTCATTAAGTATTCTAATACATCTCTAAGCTCTTGTTCTAAGTAATAGCATGATTCATGCTGATTATTACAATTACACTCTTTTTGACATTTATTATTATTCACATCATTACATTTATTTCCACACATAGAATTTCCATTTGAATAACTACTCATATTTTTATCTCCTGTTATTTTAAACTTTTGATATATTATATGAGATAAAAATTCATTTGGTACATAATTTTATGATTTTTATTATTCTTTTTGAAAATACTAATAAAGAATATCTTACAAATAATAATAAAAAGGAACTTAATTTACTATGAATAATTTATATAATAACTTTACAAAAAAAATAAAATTAAATACTAAAACAATGTTTAAATTTGGTTCAATTGCATCGCTTTCAATGCTTGGAATAATTATATTCTTTGGCTTAGATAATATAATGCTTGCATTTCCTATTGCTCTTATTGGAATTGCATTTTCATTCGAAAATATAAAAGTACATACACTAAAAAAAATCTTTATTTTAATATCACTTAATGTACTGCTAGTATCACTTTCATATATATCTAGTAAAAATCTTTATTTAGGATTTATTATTAATTTTATAACAATTTTCTTCATTGGTTATTTTCTTAGCTTTAGCTATAATCCTAAGCTATATAAACCAGTTTTAATGCTATTTATATTTACAAGTTTTTCTCTAAACACATATAGTGCCTTTTTAAACAGACTTCTTGCTACTCTTTTTGGAAGTATCCTTGTAATTATACTTTCAATATTATGTACTAAAAGAAAAACGCCTAAAAATATTACTAAAAACCTTAATAGTATTTTCATTTTACTTCTGAAACAAATTAAATTATCTTCTTTAAATCAATTTGATTTAGATTTATATATTTCTATAAATAATAAAATGCAACTTAATATCTATGATATATATATTAGTAGAAAAAAAAATGATTTGAGTTCTATTATTAGTAACTTACAATTTGAATTATTTCTTCACATAAGCTACTTAAATAATCTTCTTTATAAAGATTTTAAAAATGATTTAATGTTACAAAACAAGAGTTTTTTAGTTGCTATTTCTACTATAATAGACTCTTTGCCATCCAACTTAAGTTTATTATATACAGATTCATTAATTTTATTTAGTTCTATCAAAAATAATAATACCACAGACTTTAGTGAAAACTTTATATCTGTATTTAATAATATGAGGTCTACACTAGAAAAACTAAAAATATATAATAAAAAAACTGATATTACTTCTAAATTTTCTATTATTGAGTTTTTTAATAACTCACCATATTTCAAAAAAAGTTTTTATAATAAACCTATTAGATTAAAATTTGCACTTAGATTATCTATAACATTATCTTTATGCCTTTTTATTTCT
>NZ_CAMQRY010000065.1 GCF_947036855.1 uncultured Clostridium sp. | reverse complement strand
AGCTATGCTTGTTTTATATGGTCTTATAAAAAAGAGAACTATTTTTAAATTTGCATTAACAGAAGTTGAATATGAAGCAGAAAAATAATATAAACGAAAACTAAAGGTAGCCTACTAATGGCTACCTTTAGTTTTCGTTTAATAAAATAGTAAAAGTTCTATTTTAATTAAGTAGAATTTTTATATCTGTAAAAAATATAAGTTCATTATTCTTTAAAACAAATGAAATTCTTTTTAGCAGTATCAGTGGTTCTTCAATTTTAAAATGCTCTAAGATGTTGAATATATGAGAATATATAACATTAAGAGTTCCTATGAATTTAAATGAAATACAATTATGTGGAAGGTCTATTTTTTTGAAATTTAAAATTTCATTATGCTTAGCATATTCTATAAGGTCATCATTAACATCATTTTTAAATATATAAATATTATGGTTTTTGCAGATAATATTATCTTTTAATATGTAGTCATTATAATAACTTTTATTTATTGCTTTATGCTTAAATGCTTTTATAAGATTTTTATTATAAAGTTTTTGATTATTTGATGCTAGATCAAGTTTAAAAACTTCAAATGATTTAGTTTCTATATTTATTGAAGATAAGTCATAGTTATTTTCAAAGTTTATCATTTCATTAAAGTTATTTTTATTAGAAGAAATATAATCTCTTAATCCTTCAAGTTTTTTAATTTTTTCAGTAAGAATATTTTCTTGTTCTATAAATATATTTTCATACATATTTAAATCTTCAAATTTAATTAGTTCTTTAATTTTTTTTATTGAAAACTCAAGTTTTCTTGCAGAGAGTATAAATTCTAAAATTCTAAGATCTTCCACAAGGTAAACTCTATAACCATTATCTTTATTAATCGTCGGATGGAGAAGCCCTATTTTATCATAATATCTAAGGGTATCAATGCTAATATCATAGATATCACTTACCTCACCGATTGAAAATTTAATATCCATGTAATCACCTCTTTTTTATCTAATAGTTTGATTTTTTTAATATAAATAAAATTCTATCATTTTGTATAATTAAAAGCTATTATTTTGAATTTTAGCTTTTCTAAAACTCTCTTCAATTAAAGATTTTTTAATGTTTTTTTGAAATTTATTTACATAATTTTAACTTTGAATTTAAATTCATATTACATTTTTCTTAGATAATAAAAGTAGATGACTTTTTTAGGAGGGGAATATAATTATGTACAGGAAAATTAAAAACTTTTTAATGGGGACTAATATAGATTTTATAAAAGAAGATATTTATGAGGGCGAGTATAATGGAGAAAATTATGAAGGGTATGGTGTGTATAAATGGAGAGATGGTGATAGATATGAAGGCTACTGGAGAAATAGTAAATTTGATGGAATAGGAAAAATGATATATTCAGATGGAGAAGTTTATGAAGGGAAGTTTATAGATGGTAAAAGAAGTATTGGAAAGTATTATTATCTAGGTGGAGATATGTATGAAGGTGAGTGGCTTGGTCTTGAAGTGCATGGAAAAGGGAAGATGCTATATTCAGAGGGGGCTGTTTATGAAGGATATTTTGAAAATGATAAATATCATGGAAAGGGGAAACTTACAATAAATGAAAATTACATATATAGTGGAGAGTTTAGATATGGCTATCTAGAGGGTTATGGAAAACTTTTAGATTTTGATAAGGAATATGAGGGTGAATTTAAAGAAAGTGAATATCATGGGTACGGAAAAATTTTATATGATAATGGTGATATTTATGAAGGAAGTTGGAATCATGGAAAAGAAGAAGGTAAAGGAAAGTTTATTTGGAGTGATGGAGCTATTTATGAGGGAAGTTTTAAAAATGGCAAAATGAATGGATATGGAAGTTTTAGACCTAGATATGGAAAGGTGTGCATAGGAGAATTTGAGAATGGTGAGTATGTAGGTAGGTAATTAAGATATAAAATAATAGTTAGATTATTAGTAAAGTATTTTGAATTTATTTCACCTTAAAAATAAACATAATAAATTAAAAAATTGGATTAAAAGTGTTATAATGGAAAAAGAGATGCGTTAAAAATATATTATGACTTGAAAGAAGGAAGGTTTTAGGGTGAAATTTATTTTTTTGGATTTAGAATTCAACCAAAAGTCAGGTTGGATTGTAGAGGTAACAAGGGGACAAGATATAATACAAGTGGCATACACAGTAAGAGATGAAAAATTTAATGAACTTAAATCAAGAAATGATTATATAAAATATGATTATAATGAGATTAGTCAAAAGGTTAAACTGCTGACAGGAATAACTTTTGATAATATAAGAAGAGGGACAAGCTTTGAAAAAGCAGCAAAAGAACTTTTTTCAGAAATTGATGTAAATAACTTAAATGATACATACCTAATGACATGGGGAGATAGTGATTTAAAGGTCTTAAAGAGAAATTTTTATAAATATAAGATAAATAGTAAAATCTTAGATAAAATAAATGTTATAGATGTTCAAAAAATATATATGAAAAAATTTAATTTAAAAGATCATCCATCACTTGTTAAAATGTTTGAAAAAGATTGCTATAATGCTTTTATTAATTCTAAAAGTACACATCATAATGCATATTATGATGCATATGCACTTATGGAAATTTCTAGAGAACTAGGGGTGGAGTATTTACTTAAGCATAAAGAATATGGAATTCTTGATAATACACCTTTAAAAGAATCAATGATTGATAGGTCTGTAAGAATAAAAATTAGTAATGAAAAGTTTAGAAAGCTTTATTCTAATAAGTGTAATTGTAAGCATTGTGGAAAGTTTACAAAGCTTATATTTAATGATTATATATGTCTTGATATTTTAAATGAACGAAGATATCATTCACAGATAAGGTATTGCAGTAGATGCAAAGTAGTATTTATAAAACGAGAAAATGTATCACCAAAGCATGAAATTATAAGCTTTAGAATGATAGCTATGGATGTGAAAGATAAGAATTATGCACTGTTAAAAAGAAATATTTTAAATCATAAATCAGGAGAAATGAAACTTGTAGATTTTTTAGAAACGGTATAATTGAAATGAATAAAAGAAAATAGCGTAAAGATTGATTATCAATCTTTACGCTATTTTTGCTTTAATGCACAATTCAATGTTGATATTTTTAGACGCATTAAAGTTTCAATTTAAAACTACAAATTACTTAGCCATTTTAATTTTCTTGTTATTAGTTAGCATTATGCTAAGTACAGTAATAGAACCAATTATAGAAATTATGGCGGCGATTGCAAAAACAACATTCATAGAACTTACAAATATACTAGGATGTCCAGGGATAAATCCTGTAACAATAAATCCAAGTTTATTACTCATAAGTTTATATAATAGGGATGTTCCAAATGTTATACCAATAATCATACCAAGGTTTCTAACAAGAGCATTTACACTTCCAGCAACTCCAAGTTTAGTTTTATCAACTGCTGACATAACTATTGAGTTCATAGGTGATTGGAATAATCCAGAACCAGCACCCATTATTAGAAGATAAATTATGATAATATAAATCTGTGTATTATCTTTTATAGTAGCCATAAGTATAAATCCAATAGCTGATATTATAAATCCGATAAGTGGTAATATTTCTTTTCTGATTTTATCAGATATACTTCCACTAAGAGGACCTGTAATTGTCATAGCTATAGGGAATACTACCATTAAGAATCCACTATACATAGGTGATATTCCTCTTACTGCCTCAAAATAGAATGGAAGTAGTATAGAATATGAACTTATAGCTGTAAACATAAGCAATGATGAAAATACACCTTTTGAGAATTGATGATTTGTGAAAATCTTAAATTCTATAAGTGGTGATTTAAGTTTTACTTGTGAAACTATAAATAATATAAATGATATTAGTGCAATAGCAAATCCTATAAGTATATGCATTTCTGTAAATCCATAAATACTTCCTTCTGTTATAGAAAGAATTAAAGGTACAATTGTTAATACAAATAAGATTGTACCAATAAAATCAAGTTTTGAATCTTTATGAATAGCATGTTTAACATTAGGTATTACTTTAAATGAAAGTATAGATGCAATAATTCCTATAGGAACATTTATAAGGAAGATGTACTCCCATTTAAAATCTGAAATAATTCCACCAACAGCAGGACCAGTCATAGTTCCAAGAGCAACTATAAGTCCTGTTATTCCAAGTGCCTTTCCTCTTTGATTTGCTGGGAATACTGAAGTTACAAGTCCTTGACTATTAGCCATGGTGCAAGCAGCTCCAAGTCCTTGAATTCCACGTGATATTATAAGCATTGTTATATTTTGTGAAATTCCACAAAGTAGAGAACCAATAGTGAAAATAATAATACCAATTCTAAAGACACTCGCCTTTCCTTTTAAATCTCCAAGTCTTCCAAATGTAAGTAAAAGACCAGATATAACGATTAAGTATGTTGTAACAGTCCATTGAACAGTTGACATAGAAACTGATAAATCTTTAGATATAACAGGTAGTGCAACATTGACGATACTTGCATCAAGTGTAGCCATAAAAGTTACAATTCCTATACTTATCAGTATAAACCAACGATTCTTATAAATTTCTTCTTGTGTTTTCATATATGTATAATTCCTTTCTTTTTTTCATTTATTCAAATAGTTGTTATTAGCAACTATAATGATTATAAGGTATATAGTTGAATAATGCAACTATATTTAAAGTGGTATTAACAAAATGAAAAAGATTATTAGATATAATTCAAAAATATTGCATAAATAAAAAAATGAAGGGTGGTTAATCTTTAAGATAATTTCAGAATTATGGCGTATATAAAAGATAAGTTACTATAAATGAGTGAATTTGAATGGGAATTGATAGGATAAATATATATATTAAGGGTTAAAATTAAAAATTTAAAATCAGTACAAAAATCAAAGGAAATGATAGTAAATATATGGAAAATAAAGGTAATGTAGAAGGGCGAAGAATTAGCGTATGGAAAAGAATTTAAACAAACTAAAGTGAGAGTTGTTTAGATAATTTTAAAGCGTATAATTCAATTTATAAATGAAGTATAGGAGGGGGATTTTATGGAGTGGATAGGATTGATTTTTTTAATTTTAGTCTTTATTATACTTTCTGTTTTGGTTGGAAAGTATATGTATTCTATTATG
Organism: uncultured Clostridium sp.; assembly: GCF_947036855.1. Classification (GTDB taxonomy): domain Bacteria; phylum Bacillota; class Clostridia; order Clostridiales; family Clostridiaceae; genus Sarcina. Next base: position 9,170 of record NZ_CAMQRY010000065.1, on the reverse strand, counting down.
TTTAATAAGAAAAGTTTTGTAGATCCAGTTATGAATAAAGTTGATAATGTGATTTATAAATTATCGGGGGTAAAAAGTGGTGAAATGAATTGGAAGCAATATATTATTGCTTTACTAGTTACTAATTTAATGATGTTAGTTATTGGATTTGTTTTACTTATATTCCAACAATATATCGTTGGAACTGGTGAGGAAAGGTTTGTCCTAGATTGGCATACTACACTTAATACAGCAATTAGTTTTATGACTAATACTAATTTACAGAATTATGTAGGAGAAGTAAACTTAACTAATATAACTCAAATGATAGTTATTACAATGTATATGTTCACATCTGCAGCTACTGGATTTGCAATAGCAGGTGCTTTTATAAGAGGAATTACAGGACATGAAATAGGAAATTTTTATAGAGATATGGTTAGAATAATAACTAGACTTTTAATACCAGTATCAGTTGTTGCAAGTATAATTTTTATTTGGCAAGGGGTTCCACAGACATTAGAGGCTCAAACTATAATACAAACATTAGAAGGAGAAACTCAAACAATAGCTTACGGACCGGTTGCATCTCTTGAAAGTATTAAGCATTTAGGAACAAATGGGGGAGGGTTTTTTGGAGCTAATTCAGCTCATCCTTTTGAAAATCCAACACCAATTACGAATATGTTAGAGATTTTATTAATGATGTTCACTCCAGGGGCATATTGTTATATGCTTGGAAAAGCATGTAAAAGTAAAAAGCAAGGGGCAGTTTTATTTGGAGCAGCGCTTTTATTATTTTTAATTACTATTCCAATAATATATAATGCCGAGAAAGCTGGTAATCCAGCAATGAATGAGATTGGAATTGTTAATGATTTAGGAAATATGGAAGGAAAAGAAGTCCGTAATGGAGTTTTTGATTCATCACTTTTTACTGTAGTAACTACATCATTTACCACTGGATCAGTAAATAATATGCATGATTCATTAACACCAATTGGTGGGGCCGTTCCAATGTGGAATATGATGTTAAATTGTGTATTTGGAGGAAAAGGAGTCGGGATTTTAAATTTAATTGTGTATGCAATGTTAGGTGTTTTTATCTGTGGATTAATGGTAGGTAGGACACCAGAATTTTTAAGGAAGAAAATAGAAGGAAAAGAAATGAAGCTTATAGCAGGAGTCATATTATTACAACCAATTTTAATTTTAATTCCTTCAGCTATAGCGACTATGACTGGTCAAGCATCTTTGGAAGGATATCATGGATTTTCAGAAATGTTATATCAATTCTGTACATCAGCAGCTAACAATGGTTCGGGCTTTGAGGGCTTAGTTGATAATACTGTATTTTGGAATGTTTCAACTAGTTTAGTGATGTTATTAGGAAGATATGTATCAATGATACTTCTTATTATAATTGCAGGATCTATGAGTGAGAAAAAATTAATTTCAAGTGAAGCGATGTCATTTAAAACAAATACACCATTATTTATGGGGATATTAGTTTTTGTGATAATAATAATTGGTGCCTTAACATTTTTACCAGTATTAGTTTTAGGGCCAGTAGCAGAATTCTTAACTATGAGTTAGAAGGGGGTATGAAAAGTGAGAAAAAGCAGAAAAAAATTTGTTGATAGTAAAATAATGAAAAATGCTATAAAAGATTCTTTTAAAAAATTAAATCCAAAAGAAATGATAAAGAATCCAGTTATGTTTGTAGCTTACGTAGGAATGATAATAACTGCTATTTTGACTATAAGTCCTAAAATAGCAGGTGAAGAGGGGCATTTATATAATGGAATAGTCACATTTATATTATTTCTTACAGTAATGTTTGCTAATTTTGCTGAGAGTATTGCAGAGGGACGAGGTAAAGCGCAAGCTGATTCGTTAAAAAACACTAAAAAAGATACCAAGGCAAAGAGGGTATTGGATAAATTGGGAAATTATGAGATTGTTAGTGCAACACAATTACACAAAGGAGATATTATCCTAGTTAAAGAAGGTGAGATAATTCCAAGTGATGGAGAAGTGATAGAAGGAATAGCATCAATTAATGAGGCTGCAATAACAGGAGAGTCTGCAGCTGTTATAAAAGAAAGTGGTGGTGATTTTTCAAGTGTTACAGGAGGAACTACTGTCATTTCTGACTGGATTAAAATTGAAATAACATCAAATCCAGGAGAAACTTTTTTAGATAAAATGATTTCACTTGTTGAAGGATCAAAAAGACAAAAATCACCTAATGAAATTGCGCTTAATACTTTGCTTATAGCTTTAACAATTATCTTTATAGTTGTTGTTATAACACTTAAGCCAATTGCTAGTTTTGTTGGTGTAGAGATAGAGATATCAACTTTAATAGCGCTATTAGTTTGTTTAATTCCAACTACAATAGGTGGACTTTTATCATCAATTGGAATTGCGGGAATGGATAGAGTTACAAGATTTAATGTAGTTGCAATGAGTGGGAAAGCTGTTGAGGCATGTGGAGATGTTGATGTAATGATGCTAGATAAGACAGGAACTATAACATTTGGAAATAGATTAGCAGCAGAATTTATTCCAATTGAAGGTGTAGCTAAAGATGAACTTATAAAGTATGCAATGGTTACTTCTTTAAATGATGATACTCCAGAGGGGAGATCTATTATTGAACTTGGAGAAAAATTAGGTTTTAAAATAAATAAAGATGATTACAAGGATGTGGAATTTATAAATTTCACGGCACAGAGTAAATCAAGTGGAGTCGTTCTAAGTGATGGAACGGTGATAAAAAAAGGGGCATGTTCTGCAATATTAGAATATGTTAAAAATCATGGTGGAACTGTGCCAAAGGATATAAATATAATTGTTGATAACATATCTAAACTTGGAGGGACTCCATTAGTCGTATGTGTTAAAAATGAAATATATGGAAGTGTTTATCTTAAAGATACAGTCAAGCCAGGTCTAGCTGAAAGGTTTATAAAATTAAGAGAGATGGGGATAAAAACAGTAATGTGTACAGGTGATAATAACCTTACAGCAAAAACTATTGCAAAAGAGGCTGGAGTAGATGAATATATAGCTGAATGTAAACCAGAGGATAAAATAGAAGCAATTATACGAGAGCAAGCACTAGGAAAAGTGGTAGCTATGACTGGTGATGGTACTAATGATGCACCAGCACTTGCACAAGCTAATGTTGGACTTGCAATGAATTCAGGTACGGCAGCAGCAAAAGAAGCGGCAAATATGGTGGATTTAGATTCAGATCCAACTAAGATTTTAGAGATAGTTGGGATAGGAAAACAACTTTTGATTACAAGAGGAGCACTTACAACATTTTCAATAGCGAATGATATAGCCAAATATTTTGCTATAATTCCAGCGATGTTTACTGTAGCAATACCAGAAATGCAGGTATTAAATGTGATGAATCTTTCAAGTCCAAGGTCAGCTATAATATCAGCATTAGTATTTAATGCGATAATTATTCCACTTTTAATTCCTATAGCATTAAAAGGTGTAAAATATAGACCTATGAATCCAGATAAAATTTTGAAAAGAAACCTAAGTATATATGGATTAGGTGGGATAATAATACCATTTATAGGTGTGAAAATAATTGATATTATAATTTCACCAATACTAACTTTAATAGGTATATAGGGGGAGAAAAAAATGAGTTATGTAAAAACAGGGTTATTAATAAGTATAGTTATGATTATTTTATGTGGGGGAATATATCCTCTTATAATAACCGGAATAGGACAAACAATATTTCCATATCAGGCAAATGGAAGCATTGTAGAAGTAGATGGAAAAAAAGTTGGATCAGAGCATATAGGACAAATATATAATTCAGATAAATATTTTCAAGGTAGACTTTCTTCAGTAGTCAATTATAATATAAGTGAGAATAGTGAAGGAATTATAGCCTCATCTGGATCAAAAAATTTAGGGCCTACAAGTACAGAAATTAAAAATCGAGTAACAGCAGATGTGGAGGCTTTTATAAGAAAAAACCCAACGGTAAAGAAAGAAGAGATAGCATCAGAACTTTTAGCACAATCTGCATCAGGGCTAGACCCACATATAACTCCTAAAGGAGCAATAATTCAAGTAGATAGAATAGCTAAAGAAACTGGTATAGCAGCAGAAAGTTTGAAAAAATTAATTAAAGAAAGTACGGACGGAAAATTTATTGGGCTTTATGGAAGCGAAAGAGTAAATGTTTTAAATCTAAATATAGAAATTGATAAAATGTTAAAAAGTAAATAGTGAAAAGCTAACTATAGAAAGGTGAAATGAAATAAATCTTTTATATAGTTAGCTTTTTTCTTTAAGTTAGTGGAACTATTATAATTTCGATATTTTTAGCTTTTTCAAGAATCTTATTAATTGTAGACCCTCTAAAGAGTTTTTGTAGTAAAGTTCTCTTAGAATGACCTATTATAAGTTTAGTTATATGTTTTTTTGTTGCAAATTTTATTATTTCAGAAGAAACAGATGATCCATTTAATTCTATAATTTGTGCATTTAATTTTTGAGAAAGCTCAATATTATCTTTAAGAGATTTCTGATTTGCACCGGTTGTATCATGTGGTGAAAGATTATGTGTACAATTTACGTATACAACATAATATTCACATTTATATTTTTGGGATATTATAGATCCCATTCTAATTAATCTTTTAGATTTAGGATTACTAGAAATAGAAACCATGACTCTTTCCACTGTATGCCAATTTTCACAAAGATTATGATTAGTCATATACTCTTCAAGTTCTTCATCTACTTCATCTGCAATTTGACGTAGTGTTAATTCGCGTAAAGCATTTAGATTTCCTTTTCTAAAAAAATTTTTAAGTGATTTCTCAATTAATTCATTAGAATAAATATTACCTCTTTTTAATCTGTTTTGAAGAGCATCAGTAGGTAGGTCTATAACCATAACAGTTGCAGAGGCTACTATAAAATCTGGAATAGTTTCTTTTACTTTAATATTTGTTATTTGATTTATAATATCATTCAGACTTTCTATATGTTGCAAATTAACGGTAGAGTAGACATTTATACCATGATTGAGAAGTTCAAGAACATCCATATAACGTTTTGGATTTTTACTTCCTGTAATATTAGTATGTGCAAGTTCATCGACTAAAACAAGGCTTGGATTTCTTTGGATAATAGCTTCTAGATCCATTTCTTGGAATGTTTTTGAGTTATAGGTTATATTTTTAGTTGGAATGATTTCGAGGTTTCCAATTTGTTCAATTGTATTTTTCCGGCCATGACTTTCAAAATAACCTATAACAATATCCTCTCCTCTTTGATATTTTCTATTAGCTTCTGAGAGCATAGTATAAGTTTTTCCTACGCCAGGAGCATATCCTAAAAATAACTTCAAAGATCCTTTTTTTTCTTGTTTGCAAATATTTAATGCTTCATTAGGTGAAAGACGTTTATTACTATACATAATATTTACTCCTTAATATTTAAAAGTTTAGTTCCAAAATCTTTAAATAGTTTTCCTTTTTCAATTTGCCCATTTAAAGTAAGATAATCGCTAACTGCTAGATATCCTTTAGGTAAGTTGTTACTTGCTAAAAGAATATCAAGAATTACTTTCTCATCAGATATATCTGCATAAATGCAAAATAGCTCATCTAAAGTTTTTCGTATTGTATTTCCAGTAAAAGGTTTTTGAAGATAGGCTTTAGCACCTAAATTAGTAGTTGTAATAGCATTTTTTATAGTTCCAAAAGCAGTCATTATAATAACAGGGAAATCAAAACCTTCTTGTCTAATTTGTTCTAATAGAGCAGTTCCACTTATATTAGGCATTTTTATATCTATAAAAGCTAAGTCGAAATTTATAGTTTTTATTAAAGATAAAGCTTCAATAGCATTTTTGGCTTGATAAACTGAATAACCTTCATTCGCAAGGGTTTTTGAAAGTAATAATCGTATATTTTTTGTATCATCTACTATAAGAATAGTTTTCATTATAATATCTCCTTTAAATACTTTTAAATATATTATACTAATATAAAATAACTAATAATAGTATTTATGGAAAAATATACTATATAATTAATTGGGGGTGAAGAGATGATAAAAACTATAAAATCAAAAATATATTTAATACTTATTACATTTATGATATTAACAATTGGTAATAGTTTAGTTTCAATTGGATATTTTAATAAATTACAAAATTCAATAGATTCAATAATGTATGCTAATTATGATAGTATTGTTGCAACTCAAAATATGAAAGATGCATTAGAACGACAGGATAGTTTGGAGATTGCATTTATATTTGAAGATAATTTAACATTTTCATTAATGCATATTAGAAATCATGAAATATTTACAGAATGGTTAGAAAAAGCAAAAAATAATATAACAGAGGTGGGTGAAGATAAAATTATAAGTTCTATATCAAAAGGATATTTAGATTATAGTGAGAAAGTAAAAACACTAGAAAATTTAAAAGGAACAGATGGAATTGAAGAAGCAAGAAATTTTTATTATGGAGAAGTATTTCCTCGTTTTGAAGTTTTAAAGAGTCAGTTAACAACACTTTTAGAATTAAATCAAGAATCTATGGTTAGTATGAAAGAAGAATCTAAAGATTTAGCAATGCAAGCAAGTTACTATAGTATTACAATATTAGTACTTGTTTTAATTATTGGGCTTTCTACAATTGGGTATCTTTTAAAAAAAATAATTAATCCAATAGAAAACTTAGAAATAGGTATAAAAAAAGTTTCAAAAGGAGATTTATCATATGAAATCCCTCTGCAAAGAGAAGAGGGGACTAATTTTATATTACGAGAATTTAATAAAATGGTAAATGAATTAAAGGATTATGAAATACTTAATATAAATGAAATTTTAAGAGAGAAGCAAAAAGGTGAAGCTATCATTGAGAGTATAAATACTCCAGTAATAGTTACTAATAGTAAAAATTTCATAACTATGCTTAATAAAAGTGGTGAAAGGGTATTAGATATAAAAGAAAAAAATGCTGTTAATAGTCATTTTTTAGAAGTTGTTGATAATAAAGCACTTTTTAATATAATGAGAAAATCTAGAGAATTAATTAAGGAAGTTAAGTATTCAGAGGATATTGAAGTAGGTGCGACTTGTTGCTAGACAAAGATAAATGTGGGTTTATTATAAAACTAGCCTAACTATAATAAATAGTTAGAACTGTTATTACAATAGGTAGAATGATAGGGTAACTCCTTGAAATGCCTTCCCAAAGGATACGGATAGCGTTTAATTAAGTAAATAATTAAAGGTTATAAGCCCGTTAAATGGCCTGAGAGTATACCGTAAGTAGATGAAATATAATACCTACACGAAATGCGAACTAGAGGTAGTCGAGTATATGATAGGGCTAGGGTCTATAAAATATCTATGGTTAGGATGTTAAAATAGCTGACGAAATCGGGAATGTACGGGTCTAAATAGTAAATATTCAGAAATGGATATACCAACTAAGTTGTGGGGTAAGTGTGGATGAGTAAGATTCTATTTTATGAAAATCCATATAATGTTATAGGCATTATCAAGCTTACAGGCTTATACCGATGACCTACGGATATATGAAAAGATAGTTAATAATGGAACAAGGAAAGCTTGGAATATGGAGGTTTTACTACCAGTGAAGTATTGATAAGGAAAACGTAAGTATAACTTATCTTGATCCAAGTGAGAGTGGTGGCATAAAGCAATAATAAATATTCTAATGATATTTTAGCTATAGCCACTAGATGGTTTATAAATCGTTGGAACGCCGTATGAGCTGGAAACACTCACGTACGGTGTGAAGTGGGGGAAAACTTGGAGATGATTTCAAAGAGTTACCTATCACTATAAATAAATAATAAAACTTTTTATTATAGAGTTATAGCAAATCAAATTTGGTTTAAGAAAAAAGAAAATATAGGAACTGTAATAATAATGCATGATATAACTAAATTTAAAGAAGTTGAGATGTTAAAAACAGATTTTATAAATACTGTATCACATGAATTTAGAACACCACTTACATCTATAGCTATGGCTATTAATATGCTTATAGAAAGCGAGTATAGTGAGGAAAAGTTAGAACTTTTAAATATAGCTAAAGAAGAAGAGTTACATTTAGAGAAGTTAGTTAGTGAACTTTTAGATATTTCAAAATTTGAAAGTGGAAAAATAGAGATGGAATTTGAAAAAGTTGATATAAAAAAAGTATTGAAAGGGATTAAAAATACTTTTAAATTACAGTTAGAAGAAAAAAATATTAAATTAAATATAGAAATTTTAACAGAAAAAATTTATATAAAAGCAGATTTTAATAAAATTTCATGGGTTATGATTAATTTAATTGGAAATTCAATTAGATACACTGATATAGGTGGAATTATAGAAGTGGAAATTAAAGACATAGATAAAAAGATGCTAATATCAGTAAAAGATAATGGAAGAGGAATTCCAAAAGAATATATAGAGAAAATTTTTGAAAAATTTGTTCAATTAAAAATAGAGGATGAAGAAAGTAACGGAAGCACAGGTTTAGGTCTTGCTATATGTAAAGAAATAATAAAAGCACATAATGGAGACATTTGGGGTGAAAGTGAAGAAAATCAAGGTGCAACTTTCTTTTTTACTTTAAAATTAGAAAACTAAAAAAATATAAAAAATTTATAAAAAGGTAAATTTTAATATGCAAACTCATAATATGATATAGAAGAGAAAGTAGTTAATCTATTATAATGTTTTTACTAAATATAAAAAATCATAGGGAGTGATAAATTTGAATAAAAAAATAAAAATATTAATAGCTAGTATACTTCTTATATCATCATTTTCATTTATTGGATGTATAAGTGTAGAAACTGAAGTATCTCCAGAAAAAAAACCATCTATAGAAGAAAATGAAGAAGATAGTAAGGATGGAGATTTAGACTTTAAGCCAGAAGGTGATAAAGTGAAGCCAGATGTAAAACCAGATATTAAACATGATGTAAAGCCAAAGCCAGATATTAAACCAGAAGAGGCACAGTATAGCTATAAATCTTATTCTGTAATTAAAGATGCAGCGTATTTAGAATATATAACAGTATCAGGTGAAAAAGGTAGTATAGTACAGCCAAATAGGATTTTAAAGGAATTATATACAGGGCTTAGTATTGGTAAAG
>NZ_CAMQRY010000064.1 GCF_947036855.1 uncultured Clostridium sp. | reverse complement strand
TTCTTTTTTTCACTGCAATAAATTCTTCATCTACTACTGCAAATTCCTCATTTGAATTTTTAGTAATTACAAGGTGCTCTCTATTATTCAATACTCCCTTTTGTTTTTTAGTTATCGTACTATCATCATTTAAAATTAACTCATTAACTATATTTCCATTTTCCAATTGAAATAACCCATCCTTATACTTATCATAGTAAATTATGTTTGAAAGAATTCTATCGTTAATTTCAAATTCTTCATCATATATCTTCTTTGTTTGTAAATCTATTACCATTACATAGCTTATATATTTATACCCTTCATAAACATAGAATTTTTTTTGACTATCAGTATCTGTAATATCAAACTCGATTACAATATAACTCTTCTCACCTTCTACTTTAATACCATTTATATCACTTAATATTAATCCGCTTTCTTTGTTTTTTATATACATATCTAGATATTTTTGATTTATAGTCCCTACAAGTTCCTCACTATTATCAGATTTTATATTTACAACTTCTACACTCCCACCTTTTTTTAATATATCTTTATTCTTAATATAAAAACCTCTATTTATATCTTCTGCTCTTTGATTCTCACTAAATGAAAATTCGCCTAAATTATCTACTCTAAGTTGTTTGCCATTTTTATAATTTTCTAAATAGATATAATCATCTGTAATTCTTTGAATTCCATTTATTTCATAAATCTTTCCATCAATAATTCTCTCCGTATAATTAAAATCTTTTAATACACCTAAATTAACACTGATTCTTTTTGCTGGTGCTTCATAAAAACTACTATATGCTATCCCTGCAACCATTAATAAGCAAAAAAATACTTTTTTCACCTAAATCACCTCCCAAAAAGAAAAGACAGCATTTAAAATATTTCAAATGCTGTCTTTATCTTCTGTCTTTTTATTTTAATATCTCATTACTTGAACTAAGTGTTTTTCCATTCATCCCTTTTTGTATAACTTTATATTTTCCACCTTCAAGAATTTCACTATTGACACTAAATTCATTTTTATCTTTGTAATTAATTTCATACTCTTTATCATTTATAATAAGTCTACTTGAACTTGTAAAATTTTCACCCTTTACAATAAGTTTATCTCCAACACTCTCTACCTTATCGAGTTTAATATCTGAAACTCCTAACTGTATATCTGTTCTTTCATAATCTGAACCCAAATAATTCTCACCATAAAGCTGATCATATTGAACAGATTTAAATATTTTTTCATAATTCTCATTTGCACTGTAACTTCTATGGAAATTTGGCATAATTCCAGAATTAATTCCTGCTATATCTAAAAGCTTTGTTGATATTTCATATGATTCAAGGTCCTCATTTTCTTCTTTTTTACTTTCATAATTACTATAAGTAAAATATTCAGTTGTATATTTTTCCTTATCATCAACTAAAATATTAGAATTAAATACATTTATAGATGGTAAATGATCACTATAAAATAATATCATTGTATCTTCATCTAAACTTTCAACATATTTTACTAGTTCTGATACATATAAATCAACTTTATTTAATCTATTTAGAAAATAATCAAATTCAGCTTTATCTTCATCAGTTAAAGAACCTCCCTTAATATACTCTGTTTGCCCTTCAACTGGTTTATATGGTCCATGACTTTCAACTGCAACATTGAATATAAATTGTTTTCCTTCTTTTTGTATAAGATTATCTATAATGGGTAAATTCCATATATCCTCTGGATATCCGCCATTATATTTAAGCTGACTCATATACTCCTTAGAAACAAATCTATCAAACCCATAATTTGCATAAACCATATCTCTATGATAAAAATTCCCTATATAGTTATGAATCATTGTAGCTTCGTAATCTTCTCTTCTAAGAATTTGCCCAAGACTTTCAACAGGCTTCATTTTAAGAATACTATTATTAGGAACTTCCCCTGTCCCAAGAAAATCTATATTATATCCTGTTAAAATCTCAAATTCTGTTCTAACAGTACCAGCTCCAAATGTTGGAACTCCCATTTTCCCACTAGCAACACTCTTCTCTTTTATAGATGATATAAATGGTATTGGGTCTTTTATAAGTTCTATCCCTTCAATTTCACTCGGGTCTATAAATGACTCAAGCTGTATTAAAATTATATTCTCAGGTGATTTACTAACCTGACTAGAAACTTTAGTATCAATACTTACATCTTCTATAAACTTTTTATTATATCCATCTGGTTTTTTCATTTTCAAAGATGCAAATGAATCTAAAAATGAAAATAAATATCCATTTCTTTTATATGCATAGTTTATATTCCAAAGTTGATTACTTATTCTATCCTTATTTTCACCATATGCACTAACTAAAAATAAACAAGCAAATGCACTTATAGCAATTTTAATCCATATATTAAAAACTTTTTTAGATTTTTCTTTAAAGCATAAATATATGTACGCCCCTATTAATCCAATTATTGATACACAAGCAAATATTAAAGTGAGTTTGCTAAAATACTTCATTACCATATCAATTCCATATTCTATAGAATAAATATCAGCTCCTGTAAATGGAACCCCTCTCTTAGCATTAAGTACCCTTCCGACAATTGCTAACACAATCAGTATACTTCCCGAAAATATACTAGCACTTATTGTTTTACTAAAAATAATAATAGGTAACATTATAACTAGTACAATTGCATAATTTAAAAATAATAACGAAAACCTTTCATCTAAAAACTCCCCAAAACTCCCAATATCATCTCGTGCTATAATTTCTATTAATATATTTAAAACAAATGATAATCCAGCCCAATATATTATTCTATTTCTTATTTTATTTTCATTTTCTATACTAAAAAAATTCATATCCCCCTAATCCTTCCAACAGTCAAATCTTTCATTGAAGTAATTCTAACCTGTTATAAAAAACAAAATCTTGTAATCCAATACATATTGAATAACAAGATTCTACCATTTAAATACAATTTATACCATTAACATTGTTTTAACTTATTTAAAACTTTATCTTAGCAATAGTTTTATCCTTACTTAAACTATCAAGGCTATATAAAACTAAAATATCATCAAACTTATTTTCATCTAGAAATTCACTAATCTTAAAATTAAAATGCCTTAAATCTAAAACTATTACTTCTTCATAATTATTAGCTAAAAAAGGTATCATTGAATTGGCAAATGAATCTTTTATAACTAATAATTTTTTATCATTTTTAAGATTATCATTTTTAATAGTAACCTTTGAATGATTTCCATCTAAAAATACCGAATACTTATCTCGCTTTTCTAAATTTTCAAGTTTATAAATACTTTCATATTCATTCTTCCCATCAATCTTCATACTAAGATTTGACATATCATAATATATTAAATTATCAGCCTGTGCATTTATAAGTTTTGACTTTGAGTAAAATGTTCCAAGAAAATCATCTACTTTATTTTCTTTCAAACTATTTATATCTATTGCCTCTAAATTTTTATTTTTACAATACTCTATATAAGCTAAATATGCACCATTAGTTGTCCAATGATGATCTGTTTTATAATAAATATTATCAAACTTTTTATTTTCTCTTAAAACGCTATCTACATCAATAACTCTATCGCTACCTACATATTTAGATATATCATCCATAGTTTCATATTCATTAACCATTTGAAGCATCCCAGTATAATAATCTGTATAAACACTTGCTGAATATGGAACCATCATCAAACTAGCATTTTCATTTTGACTTATGAAAGAATCTATCTGTTTTATATTATTACTTAAAATCTCTTCATCTAAGCTAAGTTTTTTTTCAAACATATATCCATATTTACCATAAACAATATTATTATTTTCAAGTTTTAAAAGTACACTCTCACTTATAGATTTTAAATTAATAAAACTATCTCTACCTATAAAATTATCATTTATATATTCTTCATAATCTTTTGTATAATCCCCACTAACTAGATTTTCAGTATTAAATCTTGGTTTCTTTTTTAAAAATCTATTTTCTATATCTGAAAAAACTTTTTCAGTATTTACTACATCAAATACTGATATAATAGCTACGGCTCCAAAAAAAATATAAACTAAAGATTTACCTTTCATAATACCTCCTAAAATCTAAAATATAAAAATGGATTATAACTTGCATCTACAAGGTATGCAACCGATATAAAGAATAATCCCATTAAAATAATATTTTCTATAATTTCATTTTTTATAATATATTTTTCAAAAAACCTTTTCGTACAAGGTATACTAAACGCTACTGCTATTAATATCACAACGAAATAATTTCTTAAATAATATAACTCTAATGTCCCAAATTCAAATGAAAACAACTTAGATAAATATACCCAAAGTATATTCATATCCGGTAATGCAAAAATAATAAAACTTAAAATTACTGTAGATAATAAATATATGTGTGATATTATTTTATTTCTTTGTAGAAACTTACCTATAAAGAATTTTTCTATTATTATTAAAACAAAGAAATATAATCCCCATAATATAAAGTTATACTCAGCTCCATGCCAAAAACCCGTAAGTGCCCATACCACTAAAAGATTTAAGACAAACCTTTTTTTAGAAACTCTATTTCCGCCAAGTGGAATATATATATATTCTCGAAAGAAATTTCCAAGTGTTATATGCCACCTTCTCCAAAATTCTGATACACTTCTAGCTACAAATGGATAATTAAAATTCTCTGGAAACTCAAATCCTAGCATAAGTCCAAGTCCTCTAGCCATAAGTGAATATCCACTAAAATCAAAATATATTTGTATTGTAAAGGCAATTGCTCCAAGTATAGCAACACCACTATTAAGCCTTGATATATCAAGCCCTTGTATTTCATTCCATAAAAAGCCTATATTATTAGCAATTAAAACTTTTCTTGCAAGTCCAAGTATAAATAATCTTATACCTGCTGAGATTTTCTCAAAGTTTATAGTCCTAAAAACTAAATCTTTTGCAACATCTGTATATTTTACAATAGGTCCTGCTATAAGCTGTGGGAATAATGCTACATATGCACCAAAATTCACTATATTTTGCGTTGCCTTAACTTTCCCTCTATAAACATCTATACTATACGTCATAGTTTGAAATGTATAAAAGCTTATACCAAGTGGTAATGTAAGATTTAATAATCCAATATCTAACTTAAATATCATATTTATATTTTCAATAAAAAAATCTGAATACTTAAAGAATATTAACATTCCAATATTAAAACATATAGAAATCATAAGAAATATTTGTTTTAATTTAATTTTTTCTTTATATTTCTCTATACCTCTACCAACAAAGTAATCTACAAGTATAGATGCAATCATAATTCCAAAATATTTAGGTTCACCCCAAGAGTAGAAAAATAAACTAAGTAGCAAAATAACAAAGTTTTTATATTTAAAAGGTACTATATAATATAAAAGCATTGCTACTGGTAAAAATCTAAATATAAAAAGTATACTACTAAAAACCATCTTCTCACCCCTAAAAAAAGAAGCTATATCAATAATAGTTATAACTTTTCATAAGTAAATTAATCTACAAATTACTTGTTATAATTTTTTCTTGATACAGCTTCTTATAAATTTATTAAACTATATTACTCAAAAAGACCATTAAAAGTTTCTACCGCTTTCTCTGCTGGTAAATCTCCCTCTTCCATCCCTTGAAGTAAGAATATAGCCACATAATTTCCATTACTAACTATTTTAGCATTATCTAAAGCTTCCATTTCTGGTGGTAAATAAGCTGCAACTCTTTTAACTTCTAAAATTTTCTCTAAATCAGTTTTTAAAGCATCTACTTTTCCTTCTTTAGCCTTAAATATTCCCATAACATCTATACCCGGAGTCATCATTCCATGTCTTAATGCAAATTCTTCGATATTATCCATACTAATTCCATATATATCCGTTAACTCTTCCTGTGTAACATCACCTGGCATTCTCATAGGAAATTCAGCTTCAAATTTCACAAGTTCATCTTTTACATTTATGGCAACTGCTTGTTCTTGTCCTGCATCTGTTTTACTCTCTGAACCACACCCTACAAAAGTTCCACCAACCATCATAGCAGCTAAAACACAAATCAATATTTTTTTCATAAAAAATCCCCCTAATAGTATAACTTATTCTTTCCCTTAAATTTAAATGTCATTTATTAAGTAAATTATATATTACTTTAATTACTACACTCAAGTTAACATTCTATAAACTATAAGAACTTTAAAATCTCTTACATTAAATAATTAATCTCTAGTTAAATATCATGCCTCTATTAATTTCAACTTTTATATTCCTAAAATTCTATAAAAAAAGAAACCATATTATCATATGATTTCCTTTTAATTAAATTATCTTCTTCTTGATAAAGCTTTGCTTACACTACTATTTTTCTTTTTAGAAGTAGCACTTACAACTCTTTTAACTCTTTCATCAACAACTTTTTCTTCTCTTTTAGGCATTCTTTCAGTTCTTTCTGCCTTATCCATTATATCACCTTCATAAGTAACTCTCTCTGGTATTTTAATTCCGAAAGCTTCCTCATATCTCTTGATAACTCTTTCTTCACTTTTTTCAACAATTGAATAAGCAGTTCCTGTTGTACCAGCTCTTCCAACTCTTCCAACTCTATGAAGATAGTTTTTAGGATCTTCTGGTATATCAAGGTTAATTATATGAGTAAGACCTTTTATATCAAGTCCTCTAGCTGCAACATCTGAAGCCATTAAAACTTGTATCTTACCTTTTCTAAAATCTTCTAAAGCTCTTTGTCTTCTCTCTTTACTATTTTCACCATGAAGAGAGTCAACTTTTATCTTATGGTATCTAAGTCTTTCTAACGTAACTGTTAAGTCATAGTTTCTGTTTATAAATACTAAAATACGTTCA
Source organism: uncultured Clostridium sp. (assembly GCF_947036855.1). GTDB lineage: Bacteria > Bacillota > Clostridia > Clostridiales > Clostridiaceae > Sarcina. Next base: position 7,640 of record NZ_CAMQRY010000064.1, on the reverse strand, counting down.
GCTTTACTCGCATGTATAACTCGTCTTAATGTATCAATCTTATCTCTTGATTGAACAAAGAAATATCCGTGGTCTATATCAGTATTAACTTCATTTCCCTCTGTAGCTTTTATAACTTCATAATTTTCCATAACTTTATCAACAACTGTAATTGTTTCATCTGTTAATGTAGCTGAGAATAGTAATTTTTGAGTATCTCTCATCATTGATTTTCTTATAGAATTTACTTCTTCTATATTCTTATAATGTAAAAGCTTATCTCCCTCATCCATTACTAAAGTTTTAACTGTATAAGGTGATATTTTTTTCTTATTTATAAGCTCTAATACTCTTCCACTTGAACCAACAATAATTTGAGGTTTCTTTTTTAAAGCTTCCATTTGTCTTTTGATATTTCCACTTCCAACTATGATAATAGATGATATTTTTTCTTCAAGTTCTTTAGTTATATCATCTATTGCACTATTGATTTGCGATACAAGTTCATGAGTTGGTGCTAATATAACAGCTTGAAGTTCTTTTTTACTAACGTCTATATTATTTAATATAGGTAAAAGATATGCAAGTGTTTTACCAGTTCCTGTTTCTGATTGTGCTACTATATTTTTCCCCTCTAAAGCAACAGGAATAGCCATTTCTTGTATAGGTGTCATTTTTATTAATCCCTGTTTTGCTAGGGCATTTACTATTTCTTCTTTTAAGTTCAATTCTTTAAATTCTTTCATTTCGATCTCCTTTATCCTAAAATACTATATGTATTTTTAAAGCTAAGTTAAAAAAGCTTACTAAGAAACCTTAGTAAGCTCTGTATATAAACTATATTGTACCATAATAACATGCATATTTACATATTATTTAATAAGACATCTAGCTATTCCTTTAATATCTTTAGTAGCCTCATCAATTGCACATTGCTTTTCACATGCTGTGTAACCAGTTCCATCAACTAAAAGTTCTTCAAATTTTGCAATTCCAAGGAATTTTGATATATCTTTTAGATATGCACCACTATGATCTAATTTACACTTAAGTAAAATAGGTAATTCACCACCGCTAGATTGAACAAAAACCATTTTTCTTATTTTATCATCTAACAATCCCTTACAGCCATTAGTTTCACTTATTTCAACTGTTATACCATTTAATATAACACAATCTAAGTATTGCTTAAGAGGTGCTGGGAATGATAAATTCCACATTGGTGCAGCAATTATATAAATATCTGCTTCTTTAAACTGTTGTGCTAAAGCTTTGATTCTATCTAAATCTTTTCTTTGAACATGTGTCAAACTTTCATAGCATGGTCCTGGACCATCAACTACTGTACTTCTACAACTATAAAACTCATGTGTTAAAAGTGGAATATATTCTTTATATAAATCAATCTCCTCAACTATAAACTCATTGCAATCATCCCATTCCTCATCACAACACTCATCTTCTAAATCACAATATATATTTTCAAGTTCATCACCTTCTTCACAACAAAATTCATCATGACTGTGTACATGACCATGAGTATTTCCCTCTTGATCTAAGTATTCATGCTTATGAACTATATCACTATCACAACACTCATCATTTTTCACATCACAAACCTTATGGATATGGTTATGCTCATGTTTAGATTCCTGTATATCAGAGCAATTTTCTTTATGATGATGCTTTTCATCAAAACATGTATTTTCTTTTGTTATAGTTTCATCAGATTTTTCTTCAGAGCACTCTATATCAGTCTTTTTACATTCATCATCGATGCAAATTCCTTTTATTTTTTCTTCTTTATCATTACATATAATTTTTTCAAGCCCTGTATCTTCACAGCACGCTTTATTTATATCATCATAAAATTCATCATCATGAGTATGATAAGCATTTTTATAACTATTAGCTTCACCTATACTACCACTATCTTCATCATAGATATATGTACTTTTACAACTTTTTGGTACTTTATATCTACATTGGCATAAAACCTCATCAATTAGTTTTCTTGCTACTATTTTAGATGAAGAATCACATTCTTCCTTTGTATTAACTGAAATATATAATATTTTTTTCATAAAAAAACCTCCTTATTGAAAACTTTATATTACTATTGTTTTCATAAGAAGGCTTAATTATTCGTTTATAATTTCAACTTATTCATTTTTATAATTTTATCAAAAGATTCTTTAAGTAATGGAGCATTTATATTTTTATCTTCAAGCTCTTTAAGCTTTTCTTTTATTCTTTTACTTGTATCCATAGTTGAAAATCTATCTCTAGCTTTGATTGCGCTTACAAGATAATCTAATAAATAATCTGTACTAGCTACTATTTTAGCCTCTTCTACTTTATCTTCATTAACAAGTTCTGCTATGAAATTATATAATTTTGATGATGCTATTGTATTTTTACAAGAAAATAAAAAGTCATCATTTCTACTAGTTCTTTTTGCCATAATTATATTCCTCTTTCTTTATATCTAAATAATATTTTATTTTCAGTTAGTATTATAGCATAAAAAATAAGAAGTATAAAAGTATGATAACTATCATCATATCTTTTATACTCCTTAGTTAATTCAAACTAATTAAATTACACCTTCTGCAAGCATTGTATCTGCAACTTTTATAAATCCTGCAATATTAGCCCCAACTATGATATTTCCATCACAGCCATATTCACTAGCAGCATTCTTTGAATTATGATATATACTCTTCATTATACCTTTAAGCTTTTCATCAACTTCTTCAAATGTCCATGACATTCTAAGACTATTTTGACTCATCTCAAGCGCTGAAGTAGCAACTCCACCTGCATTTGCAGCTTTTGCTGGTCCAAAGAATATTTTATTATCAACAAATACTTTTTGAGCATTAAGTGTAGATGGCATATTAGCACCTTCACCAACTGCTATAACACCATTAGCTATAAGCATTTTAGCTTCATCTTCGTTTATCTCATTTTGAGTTGCACAAGGAAGAGCTATATCAGCTTTAACACTCCATATATTTCTACATCCTTCTGTATAAACTGCATTTGGTCTATAGTTTACGTATTCTTTAATTCTTACTCTTTTTACTTCTTTAAGGTCTTTTATAACATCTAAATCTATCCCATCAGCATCATATATATATCCTGCTGAATCTGATAAAGCTACAACCTTAGCCCCAAGTTCTGTTATTTTTTCTGTTGCGTATATAGCAACATTTCCAGAACCTGATATTATAACAGTTTTATCTCTCATACTTACTCCGTTGTCATTTAGCATTTCATTCATGAAATATACAAGACCATATCCTGTAGCTTCTTTTCTAGCAAGACTTCCACCATAAGTTAATCCTTTACCAGTTAAAACTCCATTATCAAATGAATTTTTCACTCTTTTATATTGTCCATATAAATAACCAATTTCTCTTCCACCAACACCAATATCTCCAGCTGGTATATCTACATTTGGTCCTATATGTCTACAAAGTTCAGTCATAAAACTTTGACAGAATTTCATAATTTCTCTATCTGATTTTCCTTTTGGATCAAAGTTAGATCCACCTTTTCCACCACCTATTGGAAGTGTAGTAAGTGAGTTTTTAAATATTTGCTCAAATCCTAGGAACTTAATTATACTAAGGTTTACAGATGGATGAAGTCTAAGACCACCCTTGTAAGGCCCTATAGCACTATTAAATTGAACTCTATACCCTCTATTAACTTGAACTTTACCATTATCATCAACCCAAGGAACTCTAAACATTATAACTCTCTCTGGTTCAACAAGTCTTTCTAAAATACTCTCTTCCATATAAATTGGATTTTTTTCTATAACAGGTATCAAAGATATTAAAACCTCATATGCCGCAGCATGAAACTCTTCTTCACCTGGGTTATTTTTTTTCAAATCAAGAATTAAATTTTCTATATACTGTTTTGCATCCATTAGAAATATCCCCCTTTTGCATACAAGCTTCTTTTCTTGTATTAATATGCATTCATTATACCACTTCAGCTATCCAAATTAAAGATTTTTAGTTTTTTCTAATCTATTTTCACATTTTATTATTTGAAAACATTTCAATTTAATAAATTCACATAAAAAAATAAACCCTTATTTCTAAAGGCGTATTTTCTTTATTATTATTATTTAGCTTTTAAAATCCTATTTGCTTCATCAATACCTGCTTCTAATGTTTCAAACATTGATATTTTTCCACTTTTTAATTTAGATACTATTTTTATATTTTGCTCATCTAAACCAGTCATAAAGAATTTCACTTTATATAATTCACATGCAGTTACTATACTATTAAGCATATTTACTGCTGTTACATCTAACTCATTTATATTTCGCATTCTAAATATAAGAATATCTGCACCTGAGTATTCTATATCCCTCATTGAATCTCTAAAAACAGAGGCTGTTCCAAAAAATAGTGCTCCCTTTAACTCTTTTATAAGTATTTTCCCACCAACTGATTCAACATCCATCTCTCTATCAAGCTCTAAATTGTCTTTTTCAAGATTTTCAACCTCTAAAGATTTAGACATTTTCATCATAAATGTAAGAGCTGCTAGTGCCATTCCAACTTCTACTGCAACAACTACATTGAAAACTACTGTTAATCCAAAAGTTAAAACTAATAATAATAAGTCACTCTTTGGGCCTCTTGATATAGCAAATATAACTTTCCACTTTGTCATTTTATAAGCTACAACTAAAAGTATAGCTCCAAGAGTTGTTAATGGTATAAACTTTGCAAGTGGCATAAGAACAAGCATTATTACAAGTAATATAAGTGCATTAAATATCCCAGCAATAGGAGTTCTTCCTCCAGCTCTTATATTAGCAGTAGTTCTTGCTACAACACCTGCTGATGGGATTCCACCAAATAAGGCTGACCCAATATTAGCAAATCCTTGTGCTATAAGTTCTGTATTTGAATTATGTTTTTGACCTAAAGTTTCATCTGAAACAACAGCTGATAAAAGTGATGATATGGCTGACAGAAATGCAATCGTTATTGCTGGTCCTATCAGTTCTTTTATCATAGCTAAATTAAATGTAGGTATTCTTGGCATTGGTATAGTTGATGGAATATTTCCAAATGCTGATTCTATTGTATCAACATGTAATCCAAATACTTTTACAACTACCGTCATAAAAATAAGTGCTACAAGAGGCCCTGGTATACTCTTATTAATCTTTGGCCAATAAATTATAATTAATATTGATATAACCCCAATTATAAATGTTGTTATGTGAGTTGTATTAATATTAGTTATGTAAGCTATCCACTTATCTATAAATCCAGCTGGCACCTTGTCCAATTGAAGTCCAAAAAAACTTTTAATTTCTGAAGTAGCAAGAATTGCTGCAACTCCAGCTGTAAATCCAACTGTAATTGGATAAGGTATAAATTTAATTAATGACCCTAACCTTAAAACTCCAAGTACTATAAGAATAATTCCGCCCATGAAGGTAGATAGTATAAGACCTTCTATTCCATATTTTTGAACTATCCCAAATACAACAACAACAAAAGCTCCTGTTGGTCCACCTATTTGAACAGGACTTCCTCCAAGTAGTGCTGTAATAAGTCCTGCTACAACTGCTGTAATTAATCCTTGCTGTGGTGTAACACCTGAAGAAATACCAAGTGCTATTGAAAGTGGTAATGAAATTATTGCAACTCCCATACCTGCTTTAAAATCATTTAAAAATTGTTTTTTAGTAAGTTTATTTTTTTCAAAAACAGAAAAAAACTCTGGTTTTCTCATTATGTAACTTCTCCTTAAATTTTTTCTTTAGTTAATTGTAAATCCTTATTAATTATACTCTTTTTATGATGAAAAACAACTTTTAATAGCCATTTCACTATATGGTAAATAATTGGAAATTTATATTTTCATATGTTATAATTTTAATTAATTAATTTATTTAAGGGGGCTATATTTATGAATACTACCGAAAATCTTGATTGGGGGAATATTGGTTTTAATTATAAAAAAATGGATTTTAGATATAAATCTATTTGGAAAGATGGTATTTGGGATAATGGAGTTTTAAGTACAGATAATACACTTCAAATGAGTGAAGGTTCACCTTGTCTTCATTATGGACAACAATGTTTTGAAGGACTTAAAGCTTATAGAACTAAAGATAATTCTATACAACTTTTTAGACCTGATGAAAATGCTAAAAGATTAAATAAAAGCGCAAAAAAATTGCTTATGCCTGAAATTCCAGTTGAAAAATTTATAGATGCTTGCAAACAAGTTGTTAAAGCTAACCAAAACTTTGTACCACCTTATGGAACAGATGCAACTTTGTATCTTCGACCATTCTTAATTGGTGTAGGTGATAACATTGGTGTTCATCCTGCTAATGAATATATATTTTGTGTGTTTTGTACACCTGTTGGTGCATATTTCAAGGAAGGTTTATCACCTGCAAACTTTATGATAGCTGATTATGATAGAGCTGCACCTCTTGGAACTGGTGGTGATAAAGTTGGTGGGAATTATGCCGCAAGTCTTACTCCTCACCTTATTGCTACAAAGCGTGGTTTTGCAGACTGTATTTACCTTGACCCTGCAACTCATACTAAAATAGAAGAAGTTGGTGCTGCTAATTTTTTTGGTATTTCAAAAAAAGGTGAATTTATAACACCAAAATCACCATCAATTCTTCCTAGTATAACAAAAAAATCTCTTATGTATTTAGCTGAAAACTTTTTAAAACTCCCTGTATATGAAAGAGATGTTTTTGTAAATAATCTTTCTGAATTTAGTGAGACCGGTGCTTGTGGAACAGCTGCCGTAATAACTCCTATTGGAGGAATTGAATATAATAATGATATGCATATATTCTTTAGCGAGTCACTTGTTGGACCTATAACAATTAAACTTTATGATCTTCTTCATGGAATTCAATTTGGAGACTTGACTCCACCTGATGGTTGGATTTTCAAAGTAATTTAATTTTAAAGACTGAAAAAGCCTTTGCATTTTCAGTCTTTTTCTATTCTATAAAAACAATTTATTATCTCTTGCTACATTAACATACTCTTGAATATCAGTATCATTGTTATAAAATATTGGAAACTTCATATTATAATTCCCCCATATAGTGATATTATCATCTAACAGATAAAAAGTTATAAAAAATAATTCTCTGATGCATAGCTTAACTAGGATTTCTAGTATATCTATATTTAAAACTTTAAAATACTTACCACGAAGTTCTGTCATTTCAACTAATTCATTAAATAATATTACTTCTGTATCAGTAAGTTCTTTTTTTATTTTTTCTAAAACTTCTCCATCTAATCTATTTGTATAAAAATCAAAGATCATTCCTCTATCTTTATTTAATCTATAACATCTCTTCATAAAACTTATAAAGCTATCTTCATATATTCCTCTATTATCAAGAAAAACTTTTTCATTTTCTATATTTACATCTACATCAAAAACTCTTAACACTTTACTTTTATATTTTGTGAACGCCTCTTCTACATTATTTATTTTAACTCTTACATCTAGTATAAAATCTATATCACTAACTCTTTCTATCATTTTAATCCCTCTTCTCCTATGTTAAATATATATTTAAAATAACATCAAGCATAAAAAATAGCCACAAATTTTTGTAGCTA
>NZ_CAMQRY010000063.1 GCF_947036855.1 uncultured Clostridium sp. | reverse complement strand
AAAATAGTAGGTTCTTTTATATTTTTATATATTTATTTTAACTGTTACAACCCCCTTATTTTCAAATGTTAACGTAGATAATGATAAGTATAGCAATCTTCTTTTTTATTTTCAATTTCTTTTAGAGTAATTAACTTTATGGTAACAATATTATTGAAAAGTTTTTGTAATTAGACTTATGAAGTATATACTGATAAGAATAAATAAGTTAACATATGCTATAATTGAAGGAAGAAGAAAAATGTAATATTTTGTTATAAAATAAATATGGAAAGAGGAGAATGTTATGGATTATAAACTTATATGTATAGATATGGATGGAACACTTCTTAGCAATAAACATGAAATTCCAGAGTTCAACAAAGAAATGATTAAAAAAGCTACGCAGAAAGGTGTTAAAATAGCGATAACAACAGGTAGACTTTTTGCTTCAGCAAGAAAATATTCAGAGCTTATAGGTGTTGAAACAGCTATTATTGCTTCAAATGGGGCTTATATTAGAGAGCCAAATAGTGAAGAGATTATATACGAGTCTATTTTATCAAAGGAGCAATTTGATAAAATAGTAAATGTTATAAATAAATATGATTTTTCAGTTTATATGAATACAGCAGATACAGTTATTTCAGAAAATATAATTGATGAAACACACGCATATAAGTTAGTTAATAATGAACTTGATGATGCATGGAAGATAAAATTTGTTGAAGGTAGAAAATTTGAAGATATTTATGAAGAATATAAAAATGATATTTTAAAAGCTATTTTTATATATGAAGGTGAAGATAAAACAGATTTAATGAAAGCAAAAGCAGAACTTGCACAGTTTGAAGATTTAGAAGTAGTTAGTTCATGGGCTAATAACTTTGAAGTTATGGCAGGTGGAACATCTAAGGGGCATTCAGTAGCTAGACTTGCAGAGATGATGGGTATAAAAAGAGAAGAGGTTATATGTATTGGTGATAGTGAAAATGATTTAAGTATGATAGAGTATGCAGGACTTTCTGTAGCAATGGGAAATGCACTTGATATAGTTAAAGAAAAGGCTGATTATATAACAGATACAAATACTAATGCTGGTGTTGGAAAAATGATAGAGAAGTTTATTATCAATAAATAATAAAAGGAGCTAATTTTACAAATGTAAAATTAGCTCCTTTAAAGTTAAAAGATTAGTCGTCTGATTTACCAATATCTGAAAGGATAAGGTTAGGGTTTTTATCTAAAGCCCAACTAATTCCCCAGTCATTTTGGAAGATAAGAAGATTTCTATCTCTCATATCTTTAACTTTTTTAGTATCTGATGTTAAGTTTAATTTTTCAGGATCTAAATCTTCATTTTCAATCCATCTAACAAACTTATAAGAAAGTCTATCCATTTTTATATCAACATTGTACTCATTTTTAAGTCTATATTCAAGAACTTCAAATTGAAGTACTCCAACAACACCTATTATGATTTCTTCCATACCAATGTGTAATTCTTTATAAGCTTGTATTGCTCCTTCTTGAGCTATTTGAGAGATACCTTTTATGAATTGTTTTCTTTTCATAGTATCTACTGGTCTAACTCTTGCAAAATGCTCTGGTGCGAATACTGGAATACCTTCAAATTTAAACTTTGGTGAACCAGCACAAAGTGTATCTCCGATTGAGAATATGCCTGGATCAAATACTCCAATGATATCTCCTGCATAAGCTTCTTCAACCATAGCTCTATCTTGAGCAAGGAATTGTTGAGGCTGTGCAAGTTTTAATTTCTTTCCACCTTGCATATGATAAACTTCCATACCTTTTTTAAATTCACCTGAGCAAATTCTCATAAAAGCAAGTCTATCTCTATGAGCTTTATTCATGTTAGCTTGTATTTTAAATACGAAAGCTGAGAATGGCTCTTCTGTTGGAGAAATCTCACCTTTGCTTGAATTTCTTGGAAGTGGACCTGTTGTAAGTTTTAAGAAATCAGCAAGGAATGGTGCTATACCAAAGTTTGTAAGTGCTGATCCAAAGAATACAGGTGATAAATCTCCATTTTGAACTGCATCATTATCAAAATCATCTCCAGCAATATCAAGAAGTTCAATATCTTCAAGAAGTTTATCATAAAGAAGATCCCCAAGAAGTTCTCTTGCAGCATCATCTTCAACTGAAAGTATAGTTTCTGTAACTTCATTTTGACCATGGTTACCACCTGAGAAGGCTATGATTTTTTTAGTGCTTCTATTATAAACACCTTTAAAATCAGTTCCACAACCTATAGGCCAGTTTATTGGGTAAGTTTGAATACCAAGTTCAGCTTCTATATCATCTAAAAGTTCAAATGGATCTTTAGTTTCTCTATCCATTTTATTTATAAATGTAAATATAGGAATTTCTCTAAGTGAAGCAACTTGGAAAAGTTTTCTAGTTTGAGGCTCAATCCCCTTAGCTCCATCAACTACCATAACTGCTGAATCAGCTGCTATAAGAGTTCTGTATGTATCCTCTGAGAAATCTTGGTGACCTGGTGTATCAAGGATGTTTATGCAGTACCCATCATAGTTAAATTGCATAACTGATGATGATACAGATATTCCTCTTTGTTTTTCTATCTCCATCCAGTCAGAAACTGCATGAGTAGAAGCTTTTCTAGCTTTAACTGAACCAGCCATTCTAATAGCTCCTCCATATAAAAGGAATTTTTCAGTTAATGTTGTTTTACCAGCATCTGGGTGAGAGATGATAGCAAATGTTCTTCTTTTTTCAATTTGATTAATTAAATTAGACAAAATATATCCTCCTTAAATTAAATAGCACAAGGCTTTTAATCTTTTATCATTTATTTTTTATAGGCTTAAAATAAAATTACTACATTATATATAGTAGCTTAAATATAAGATATTAAGCAATCTATAAATAGATTATTCTTCTTCATTATTAACCTAAACATTATAACATATAATGCAGTGATTTTTTAGTATTATAAAATTTAATAAATAGATTTTATAATCTGAAATATTTAAAAATGGAATAAGGGGACTGTACAGTTAACAGTCCCCTTATCACTTAGTTTAAATTATTTTGCTTCTTTTGAATTATTAAGTTTTTCTGAAACAGTAGGAATTACTTCAAGTTTATCAAGTCCTGCTTGCATAAGTATCTTTTCAGATCTAGCTCTTGTTGAACCTTTTAAAACTGTGTAATTTATATTTTCAGAATCAAGGAAAATTCTAATTGCTTCATCTATTGCAATAGCAATATCTTCATCTTGCCATCTTACACCATCTTTTTCATATCCAAATTCTCTTGGAACATAGAATATGTGATCATATTTATTTACATCATTTAATGCAATTTTATATAAATCATTTAATATTTCAATTTCTTTCTTAGTTCTTTTTTTATCACCAAGCATAAATCTACCATATATATAAGGTACAAATGTTGCATAATCTGTTAAAGCATACTCAAAACCATTTAAACTATCTTCTAGTCTTGCTTGACCAAGATATATTCCATATTGCTCTGAGATTGTTTCAATCATTCCTTTTTCTTTTAAATATTCTGTACTGTATTCAGTTTCAGCACCTACATCAAGACCTCTAACTTTCATATCAACATAAAGCTGTTGTATTAAAGTTGTCTTACCACATCTTGGACCTCCAAGAATTGCTATTCTAATTGGCATTATATTAAACCCCCAGGTAATACGAATATTTTTGTATTAAATTCAAATTAAATACACTTAATTATATCAACATATAAAAAAAAAGTCATTAAATTTAAAATTCAGATTTATTTATTGAAAAATACTTAAGGAAAATGAAGAGTGACAATAGATATTAGTGGTTAAAAATGGAGAATTTACTAATTTAATGATGAGAAACATATTAATATATAAATTCCAAAAAAAGTAAAACAAAGTAAACAAAATATTAATTTAATAATAGGTTGATGAATTAATTAATAAAAAGTATGAAAATAGAGTTAAAAGATTAGTAAATATGTTTTATAAAAACTAAAATATGGTATAATTCATTTCATAAGATAATATTCAAAAAATTACCAAAGAAATATAAATTAAGGGGATTTTTATGCAAGAAGTAAATTGTAATAAAAGTAAAGTAATGAAAAATGAAATATCAAAAAATTATCTTAAAGTTAAGCGGTTATTTGATATAACACTTAGTTTCTTAGGCTTATTAATTTGTGCGCCAATTATTTTGATTGTTTGCATAATAGTAGTTTTAGATAGTAAAGGGAAACCAATATACTATCAAAAAAGAGTAGGGTTAGATAATAAAGAGTTTAATATGTTTAAGATAAGATCAATGCGAAGTGATGCAGAAAAAAATGGAGCTCAATGGGCTAAAGAAAATGATCCAAGAATTACGAAAATAGGAAAATTTATTAGAAAAACAAGAATAGATGAATTACCACAGTTATGGAATGTTTTTAAAGGAGAAATGAGCATAATTGGCCCAAGACCTGAAAGAGAGGTATTTTATAAAGAATTTGAAAAAACAATACCTAGATTTAGAGAAAGATTATTAGCAAAGCCAGGAATAACTGGACATGCTCAAGTTAATGGGGGATATGATTTAGAACCTAAGGAGAAATTAGATTTAGATTTAGAGTATATAGAAAAAAGAGGAATTAAATTAGAGTTAAACATAATAATTAAGACATTTAGAGTTCTAGTTACTGGTGAAGGTGCTAGATAGAAGGGGGATTTTAAAATGAAATTAGTAGTTGCAGGAACAGGGTATGTCGGTTTAGTTACAGGCGCATGTCTTTCAGAGGTAGGTCATAAAGTAATGTGTGTGGATATAGATGCTAAAAAGGTAGAAACTATGAAAAAAGGTATATCGCCTATATATGAGCCGGGATTAGATGAACTTTTAGCAAAAAATTATAATGCAGGAAAATTAGATTTTACATTAGATTATAAAAGTGCATATAAAGATGCAGATGTTATTTTTATTGGTGTTGGAACTCCAGAGAGAGCAGATGGATCTGCTAATTTAGATTATGTCTATAAAGTTTGTGAACAAATTGTAGAAAATCTAGAAAAGGATTGCTTAGTTGTTATAAAATCAACAGTTCCTATAGGAACTAATGATAAAATCGAAGAATTTTTAAGAGAACAAGTCAAAAATAATATACAAATAGAAGTTGCATCAAATCCAGAGTTTTTAGCACAAGGAACAGCAGTAGTTGATACTTTGCATGCAAGTAGAATAGTAATTGGTGTAGAGAGTGAGAATGCAAAAAGTATATTAAGAGAAGTTTATAACAATTTTAATCAACCGATTGTTGTGACTAATAGAAGAAGTGCCGAAATGGTTAAATATGCATCAAATGATTTTTTAGCTTTAAAAATATCATTTATAAATGAAATAGCTAATTTTTGTGAATTAGTTGGTGCAGATATAGAAGATGTTGCAGAAGGTATGAGTTATGATCCAAGAATTGGAAATAAGTTTTTAAAAGCAGGGTTAGGATATGGAGGATCATGTTTTCCAAAAGATACAAAGGCACTACATTGGTTAGCCAACGATCATGGATATGAAATTAAAACAATAAAAGCAGCGATAGAGGTTAATGAAAACCAAAAGTATAAAATGTTTAGAAAAGCAAAAGATATTTTAGTTGATTTTAAGAATAAAAAAATCGCTATATTGGGACTAACATTTAAACCAGGTACTGATGACTTACGAGAAGCACCATCAATACCAAATATAAGAAGATTATTAGATGAAGGTGCTAATATTGTGGCATATGATCCAATAGGTATAGAGAATTTTAAAAAGATATATCCAAATGAGATTGAGTATGTAAAGGATCCATTAGTAACATTAGAAAAAGCAGATGCAGTATTTATATTTACAGAATGGGATGAAATTAAAAATATCAAGATTGATGAATATATAAAAAGAATGAATAAAGCTATAATTTTTGATGGACGAAATTGTATGGACTTAAATGTTATTAAACATAAAGAGATAGAGTATCATTCAGTAGGAAGATTGAAAATTAATAATTTATAAGATAGGAGAGAAAAATATGAAAAGTGTTTTAGTTACTGGTGGAGCTGGATTTATAGGATCAAGTTTAATTGATAGATTATTATTAGAAGGAAATAAAGTTTTGACAATAGATAATTTCAATGATTTTTATGATCCGAAAATAAAAAGAAATAATATTGAAGAGATAAGAAGTAATATGAAGGAGAATGATATAGATAATGAAATGTTTATGCTATATGAAGGTGATTTTAGAGATGTAGAATTTTTAGCGGCAGTATTTGATAACAAAATAGATTATATAGTTCATTTAGCAGGAATGGCAGGTGTTAGACCATCTATAGAAAATCCTAAATTATATTATGATGTGAATGTAACAGGAACTTTAAATATTTTAGAAGAAGCTAAAAAAAGAAATATAGATAAAATAGTATTTGCATCAAGTTCATCAGTATATGGAAATAATGAAAAAGTTCCATTTTCAGAGAGTGATATGGTAGATAGTCCGATATCACCATATGCGGCAACAAAGAAAGCTGGAGAATTAATGTGCCATACATACAGTTATTTATATAATATGAGTATAGCTTGTTTAAGGTTCTTTACAGTCTATGGCCCAAGGCAGAGACCGGATTTAGCAATAAATAAATTTGCCAAATTAATAGAAGCAGAAAGTCCAATACCATTCTTTGGAGATGGGACAACTTCAAGAGATTATACATTTATAGATGATATAGTTGATGGAATTATAAAATCTATAAAGTGGACTGATTTAGAAAATTCAAAATATGATGTATTTAATTTAGGTGGAGATAAAACTATTTCGTTAAAAGAAATGGTTGAAACAATAGAGGCTGCGATAGGAAAGAAAGCGATTATTAATAAATTACCAATGCAACTAGGTGATGTTAATAGAACTTGTGCAGATATAGGGCATTCAAATGAAATTTTAAAATATAAACCAAAAGTTTCATTTGAGACAGGAATACAAAGATTTTTAGAATGGAGAAAATAAATATGCTGAAAACTAAGAATCTTGATAAAAAAATATTAAATACATTTATATTTATATTCATATTTAATATGATAAATAGAGAATTTAAGTTGTTAATAGATTTAAGATATTTAAATTTGTGTGTAGCCGGATATTTGATTGTTAAAGCTATGTATAAGAAGGGTATCGGAGGAATAAGCAAGGAGATTAATAATTGTAAAAAACAGTTTTGGAGTATAGTAATTTTTTATCTTTTTATTGTTTTAAGTAATATATCATGGATTTGGAATGGCGTGAATGTAGATATAGCAACATTTATGAGTTTGACAATATTAAATTTATATAATTTTTTATCGATAATAGTATTTTTTATATATTACAACGAAATAAATACAAAAAATATAGTGAAAAATATAGTTTTTGCAGGTTTTATTCTTTCAATAAGTATGATTTTGACAGCTTTAAAAATAGATATATATTTCTTTGCGAGTGAAAAAGCCAGAGTATATAGTAAAGGGGTATCTATTATTGGTGATTTTAGGATAGCTGGATATGCAGAAGATCCTAATTATGCTAGTTTTTCTATGATTATAATGGCCTATATAGGTTTGAAGTATGTTGATATAAAGAAAAATAGATATTTAATTCTTTTAATAGCAATTATTGGATATTTATTATCTTTTTCAAAAACTTTATTAGCAGGAGTAGTTTTAATATCAATATATAAACTGGTATTAAAAAGAGAATATTTAAAGGGGTATCAAAAAGGTATAGAGATGTTTATAGGTGGAATAATTATGATGGCACCTATAATAGTTGGATTTTTTAAATTAAATATTTTTAAAAGTAGCACAATGTCACAGAGAGTTGACATGTGGAGTAGCGCAATGAATTTATTTAGTGAAAACCCTATTATAGGTGGTGGACTGAGCAGTAGTCGTAGTTTTTATGAAATGAGTGGTAGATGGTATGTTCAAACGCATAGTACATTTATACAAGTTATAAGTGAACATGGGATTATAGCATTTTGTATATTTAGTTTGATTATTATAAAAATGTTAGTTGAAAAGCAGTCTGATTTTATCTTTTTAATTTTTCTGTTTTTAGGAATAACGACAGAGTTAATATATCTTCCGTTTTGGCCATTTTTATTTTTATATTATTTAGTTTTTAAAAATAAGGGAGTTAATAAGCATGAAGAAAATTTTATTTGTAATAAACTCACTTAGTGGTGGTGGTGCTGAAAGAGTCGTTGAACAATTAGCTCTATATATGAGTAAAAAAAATGAGGTGCATATTATTATTTTTGATAATAGTATGCATGATATACAAAAGAGATATCCTAATATAAAGGTTCATACATTAAATATTTTAGATAAAAAAGCCATAATAAAAAATAAATATTTATTGGAAAAAAAAATTATGCAGCTTGAAAAAAATAGAGCGTTTGATTTAATGACAGTACATCTGCCATATCCACACTTATTAACTAGGCTAACAAAATATAAAACTTCATTTATATTTGTAATACATACAGTATATTCAAGGAAATTTGAAAGAATTAAAGTTTTGAGGAAGAGTATATTAAAATTTATATATAATAATATGAAGATAATAGCAGTATCAGAGGGGGTTAAAAAGGAATTAAAAGAAGATTTTAGGATAAACGCAAAATTTATAGAGGTAATAAATAATCCTATTGACATAGATTTGATTAATAATAAAAAGAAAGAGACAATATATTTTAAAAGACCTTATATTTGTTTTGTTGGAAGGTTAAATAAAATAAAAAATGTAGATAAGTTAATAAAAATAATGAAAGAGATTAAAGAAATGGATCTAGTTATTTTAGGTGATGGAGAAGAATATGAAAATCTTTTAAATCTTGTAAATGAACTTGAATTACAGGATAAAGTTTATTTTAAGGGGTGGGTGGATAATCCGTATAAGTGGATGTATAATGCGAAAGCAATGCTTTCATTATCAGAATATGAAGCATTTCCGGTGAATATGATAGAATGTCTAGCATGTAATACTAAAGTCATTGCATATGATTGTGATTATGGTCCAAGAGAAATTTTAAAAGGTGAGTTATTAAAGTATCTTCTAAATGACTTAAATGATGATATTTATAAAGAAATTGTTAAAAGAATTAAAGAAGAAGAAATAGATTATAATATCTATGCTGATGTTTATGATATAAAAAAAATTACTGATAAATATTTGCATTTGGAGGTTTTTTGAATGAAAATTGGATTGATGACAGAAAAAAACACTAAATTAAAAGGTGGACCGAAAGTATTTATGTCAAGACTTGAGAGTGAGTTGAAAAATAAAGAATTATATTCTGATGTTAATTTCTCAAAATGGATAAACTTATCATTTAGAGAAATGCCTAAAGAAGTTTTAGCAAATCAAAAAATCGAAAAAATAGTAAGATTTGATGGTATATGGAATGATAGTGTAATACCAATGTTTAAATATATGCCAAATATAAAGAATAAAATGGATTTAATATTTTTTAAAAAAATGAATAAAGTAATTTTAGATAATTATGAGAAAGCTGATAAGTTAATATATCAAAGTAAATTTTCAGAATATACAATAGAAAATTTATTATTTAATAGATTTGGTGTTGAAAATTTGAAAAAAGAAAGTACGATTATTTATAATGGGGTAGATTTGAAAAAATTTAAGCCAATGTTAGAAGAGAGAAATAAGGAGAATTTTCCGAATATACTTATTTCACATAGATTAATACCATTTAAAAGAGCAAATCAGTCTATTAAGGTAGTTGAAAAATTAAAAGAAAAATACCCGAATTTAAAAGTTCATGTAATTGGTGGTGGTGTAAAAAATCCATATCATTTTTATGAAGATACGAAAGAACGATTTATTAGAGAGGTTAAACAAAGTGGGTTAGAAAAGTTTTATGAATTTTATGGACATATAGATCCAAATGAGTTACCTAAGTTTTACAATAAATGTGATTTTATGTTGAATTTATCATATGCTGATCCATGTCCTAATGTTGTTATTGAAGCTATTGCTTGTGGATTACCAGTTATAGCACCCAATACGGGGGGGATTCCTGAATTAGTAAAATGTAAAGATTTGATTGTTGAAGAAAATATAAAGATGGAAGAGTTTCAACCTCGATTTATATATAAAGATATTCCAATGATTGATGCCGATAAATATGTAGAAAGAATAGCTGTTATATTAAAAAAATTAGATTATTATTCTAATTTAATGAGGAATATAGCAGAGGAAAATTATGATATTGAAGTTGTAACAGAAAAATATTTGGAATTTATAGGAGTATAAAGAATGGCTTTATTAAGTATAATAATACCTTGCTATAATGCGGAAAAATTTATTGATAGATGCTTGGAGAGTTGTTTGAAGGGTGATAGTAATATAATAGAGATAATTTGTGTAAATGATGGATCACAAGATAATACACTAGAAATAATAACTAATATGCAAATGAAATATGAAAATATTAAAGTTATTGATATAAAAAATAAAGGAGTTATGAATGCTAGGTATATAGGTTATTTACATAGTACTACTGAAAATATATTTTTTTTAGATGCAGATGATTACATAGTAGATAATTTTATAGAGAAAGTATATAGATTTTTATATAGTAAAACTGAAGAATTACTAATTTTTAATTATAAATATGTGTATTTAAATAAGGAAAATAACTCTAAAATTTTTGGGGGAAAAGAATTAATAAAAGATCTTTTATTAAATAATATTAATTCTGCAATGTGGAATAAAATATTTAAACGAAAAATTATAAAAGATATATATTTTAAAGAGTTAGAATCATTAGGCTATGGTGAGGATATTGCATTTATGGTTTTAGTAGCTAAGCAAAAGCCAAAATACAAAATAATTGATGATATTTTATATTTTTATATTATAAATAAAGATTCTATAACGAACTCAAAAAAATCTAAAAATAAAAAAATACTAGATGTAAGTAAAGGTAGCAATTATATACAGGAATATTTATCGAATGAGAGTGATGAATACAAAGAAGAAATAGAGTATTTCTATTATTACCATAATTGTTATTGTAGAATTATTGATATGCTAACTTTAAGAAAAGATATAAGAATTCAATTGTATAATATTTGGAAAAATAGTGAGATTGATATTACGAAAAATAAATACTATAAAAATAATAAAAGAGATAAGTTTATCAAATTTATTATGTGGATATATCCTGTTATTAAAAAAGTATATTTCTGGTAGAATAATTAGTTAGTGAGGAAGAAGAATATGAGAGTTAAAAGTACTATAAAGAATATGAAGTACAATTTTATATTTATATTTATATCTATAGGTATGAATTTTATTTCTAGAGCTTATTTTTTAAAAACCTTAGGGGTAGATATATTAGGATTAAATAATATAATAATAAGTTTGTTGGGATTTTTAAATATTGCAGAATTAGGAGTATCCTCAGCAATTACATATGCATTATATAAACCGCTTGGAAATAGAAATTATGAGAAAATAGAAGAGATAATGTACTTATTTAAGTATTACTATAAAAAAATATCATTTATAGTTTTGTCAGGAGGTATAATAATTTCATTATTTTTGAAGTTTTTTATAAAAGGGCAAGTTCACATTAGAGATGTATATATTTATTATTATATTTTATTAGGAAGTACGTTTATTAGTTATTATTTTTCGTATAAACAAACATTAATAATAGCTGATCAAAAACAGTATTTAATAACAGCAATAACAAATATATTTCGATTAGTTAAAATGGCTTTACAAATAATCTTAATAGTTAGATTTAAGAGTTATTTATTATGGGTTTTATGTGAAATTATATTTAATAATATAGCTTTAGTATATATAAGTTTAAAATGTGATAGATTATTTCCAAATATAAATTTTAATAAAAAGTTTGAGATATTAGATGTGAAAAAAAATAATATACAAATACAAAAGACTATAAAAGATGTATTTTTTCATAAGATAACAACATTCATTGTTTATCAAACTGATGGACTGTTAATATCAATATTTTTAAGGTTAAAAGATACTGGTATTTATTCAAATTATATGTTAATAGTAAATAATTGTGCTAATGTATTCAATATAATGATGGGGAGCTTTACAGCTAGTATAGGTAGTTTAGTTTCGGAAAACAATCTAGAAAAAACACAAAAAGTTTTTAGACGATTATATGTTATGGAGAGTTATATTGCAATTGTTGTTTCTTTTATTTTATATAAAATAATAAATCCATTTGTAGAGGTATGGATTGGTGAAGGTTTTTTATATGTAGATGGAATCTTAGTTGTTTTGATGATGAACTTATATATACAAATATCTAGAGGAATGGTTGAAAAATTTAAAAGTGCGTATGGATTATTTTGGGATCGAATGGCACCTATAATAGAAGGTGTTATTAATTTGGTGATTTCTATGTTTTTGGTAAATACAGTAGGTGTTATAGGGCTTTTTATAGGTACGTTAATAAGCAATTTAATAATAGTAGTAATATGGAAGCCATATATGTTATATAAGTATGGATTTAATAGTTCATATAAAAATTATATAATACTATATTTAAAATATATAGCCTTATCAGTAGTGTCAATAGTTATATCTGAACTTATAATTAGTAATGTAGTTTATTATGACGTGGCAATTAGGTGGGAAATTTTTATTATAAATGCCATAAAAGTTTCATTAATAGTAACAGTAGTAACTTTTATAGTTTATTTAATAGATGATAAGTTTAGGGAATTAATAAAATATGTATATAATAAAATAAAAAGTAGTGTGATGAATATTGTTAAAAAGATTAATAAAAAAAGCAAATGTTAGAATTTTAAAAAAACGTGGTTTAAATTGTGCTGATGATATTAAAATTATGGGTAAAGTAAACTGGGGATCTGAAATTTATCTTATAAAAATAGGTGAAAAAGTAACTATTTCGCGAAATGTACAGTTTGTGAATCATGATGGTGGAACAGTTGTATTTAGAAATCAAGAAAAATACAAAGAGGTTATAAAATTTGGAATTATTGAAATTGGAAATAACTGTTTCATTGGTGCGAATAGTATTATAATGCCAAATGTGAAAATTGGTAATAATTCAGTAATAGGTGCGGGAAGTATAGTTACTAAATCTTTAAAGGGTAATGCGGTTTATGCTGGCACACCAGCAAAGTTTATAATGAGTGTAGATGAATATGCTAAAAAAGCTAAAGAAAATATGATTATCTATGATAGAGAAAAATTTATAAAAAATAAACGAAGTGAGTTGGAAAATATATTTTTAAAAGGGTAAAATATACTTAAAAGGTATTTTATAATATATGAAAATTAAATAGGGGGAATTATGAGGAGATATTTTAGTGAAAATATTATCTCTAGGGTATTAGTAATTTGTTTTATTACAAGTTTTTTTAGTGGTGTAAATGTTTATGCTATTGAAGAAAAAAACAATAATATACAAGATATTAATATAGTGTCTAGAACCACAATAACAAAAGAAGAAGCAAAAGAGTGGGCAAGGAAAAATAACGCAACAGATACATTTATAAATTTAGCTGATTTATATTGGAAGTATTATAATCAACATGGTGGAGTAAATCCTTTAGTTGCATATATTCAATCAGCAAAAGAAACTGCATATGGAAGATTTGGTGGTGTAATTGATGAATCATATTATAATCCATGTGGAATGAAAAAAGCAGATGCGGGGACCGAAGATGATGATTATGATCCTAATGCACATCATAGATTTAATAATTGGGAAGAAGGTGTAAAGGCTCACTTGGATCATTTAGCATTATATGCAGGTGCAAAAACTTATCCAAGAGAAGAAACTTATGATCCAAGACATAGCAAGTGGATTCTAGGACAAGCTACAACTGTAAATTCATTAGGTGGAAAATGGGCACCTAGCACATCATATGGTCGAGAAATAATGAAAACATATAAATATGTTTTAAGGTTATTTGATGTTGGTGAAAGCTTAATAAATGCGAATTTAAATATTGCTAATGGGAAATTAAATATAAGTGGTTGGGCATTGAATAAATCTGGTGTCAGAGAAATAAGGTATTATATTGATGGGGCTTATCAAGGAAAAGCAACAGTAGGAATTTCTACACCGGAATTAGTTGATGAATATCCGGGTTATCCTAATGTATCAAAATCAGGATTTAATATAAGTTTAGATTTAAGTAAATTAAAACCAGGAAAAAGAAAAATAGAAATAGGGCAAATAGGAAATGATGGCACTAAAAAAAGTGAAGCATATTACTATGAGGTTCCAAGTATGGAAAACAGAATAGATGCTAAAGTAAGTGCCACAAATAATAAACTAAATGTAAATGGATGGGCATTGAATAAATCCGGTGTTAAAGAGGTCAGATATTACATTGATGGTACATATCAAGGGAAAACAACTGTTGGTTTATCAACACCAGAATTAGTTAATAAATATCCGAGTTATCCGAATGCTGCAAAATCAGGGTTTAATATAAGTTTGGATTTAAGTAAATTAAAACCAGGAAAAAGAAAAATAGAAATAGGACAAATAGGAAATGATGGTACTAAAA
>NZ_CAMQRY010000062.1 GCF_947036855.1 uncultured Clostridium sp. | reverse complement strand
TATCTCTGTCCCAACGTTGTAATGTTTTAACAGATACGTTTAAAAGTTCTGCAAACTCACTAGGTTTTATATTATTAGTGTTTATGTTAACCAACTCCTTTGAGTATATATCAACATATTTAAACACATTTATCTATATATTTATTAACTATTGGTTTCCTCCTTGCTTGGTAGTCTAAAATATAAACCTTTATAATCAAAATCTTCAGACTTATCTGCTTTTCCTCTAGTTGTAAATTTTGCATCTGAAAATTCTTTAGGACTTCCAAGTGCAGAGCCTCTCATATTTTCAAAAAGAGTTTTCATATCTATTGTTCCATATCCAACTTGAGAATTTGGATATTCATAACCACTTCTTTGATTTGTTCCTCTCATAAGGTAAGTTTGAACTTTAGTTGCATAAATAGCCCTATCATTTTTCTTAACTATTCCCCACTCTAAAAGTTGTAAGCAACATCCTGCTATAACTGCACTTGCTACACTTCCACCTGAAACCATTCGCTTCCCATCATTCGGCGCAGTAACTATTGCATCAATTCCACCAGCTGAAATAAGTGGGCATTGTCTTCCATCTCTAGTAAGTCCTCTTCCTGAACTTGAAACAGTTGCATTATTATTTTGATTATAACTAGCCACAGAAATTATGCTATATGATGTAGCTGGAATTGTAACACTCATATCTGGTGTTGGAGTTAAAAATTTAGTATTTTCATCTAAAAGTTCTCTTTGTAGAAGCCATGAATTATAAGTTCCATGTACTATATATTCTCCAATCAGTATAAATGTCCAAACTCCAGGCTTCAGATTTTCAGCCCTTACAATAATAACTTCATCTCCTGTAAGTTCAGATGGTTCAACAAACATCACATTCATTGTAGTTCCCTCATAAACAAAATTTATATCAACTCCATGCTTTTGCTTTGGGCTAATGTTATCAATAGAATCTCCTGATGGTGAAACAATAGAAAGTCCCATTCTATCTGGAGCCTTTGCGTATATAATCATAAAAATAGATGTCTGATTTTCACCAACTTCAAGTTCAATCTTATGCCTATCACCCTTTTTTTCAATTCTCCCTGAAGTATGATTATCCCCAGTTCCCTCATTACCAGTTGAATTTACAAAAAGTACTCCACTAGAATCAGATAAATCATCAATATATCTTTCAATTACACAACTTCCATCATGCCCTCCAACTGTTGTTCCAAGAGGAATATATATAACTATCGGCTTATTTGTTTCCTTAGACAAATTAAATAAATATCTAATTCCAAGTAAAATATCTGTATTTCTATATTGATATTCTGTTCTTCCCTCACTAGCATAAAGCTTTTTAAATTTTTCCCCTGCAACTTTTAATTTAACCATTGCTATCTCTGTATTTTTAGCAATTCCAGTAACAGATTCATTATTTCCTCGCCCTGCTATAAGTCCTGCAACTGCTGTACCATGTCCATTATTATCAATACTTTTTACAATTTCACTTCCTTCTCCTCTACCTTTTACTAACGCATTGTTTATATCTTCATTAGTATATTCAACTCCAAAAAGAACATTATCATTTTCCTCATCTTCTTGAATACTCTGATCCCAAATCCTCATAATATTACTAGTACCATCTGCTTTTATAAAATCTTTATTAAAAAAATCTATACCAGAATCAACAATTCCAACAATAGTTCCCTCACCAGTTAAATTTAAATATGGATTATAATGAAAAGGTAATGCTTGTGAAGCTTCTGATGGACTTGTAGCCTCAAGTGTATAAACTCCACCACTATCTATATAAACTATTTCTTTAATACTCGTAATTTCATTAACTTTACTTTCTAGTGCAGAAATAATTGCATAGCTTTCATCTAACGTAAAAGCAGATGCTATATCATTTATCTCTTCAATAGCTTTAATAATATTCCCTTCATACTGAACTAAAAAATCAATATACCCATCATCTAAATAATATAATTTACTTGTTGATTCTTTTAATTTACTACAATGTATTTTATTTTCATCTTTTTTCTTATTTTCTTTCTTATCCTCAAACTTTTTTTCTTTCTTATTTTCTTTCTCTGCTTCTTTTTTCACTTCATTATCTTCTTTGAACTTCTCTACATCTTTACTTTTTTCAGATTTTTTTTTCTTCTTCCCCAAAACTTCACCCTCTTTACTCTCAATTTTCACATCTACCTTTTCAACTTCCTGCCCATTTTCACTTTCAATATCTTCTTTATCTAAATTAGTTTTTAAAGATGCTATTTCATCAAATTTAACCTCTTTATTAAGCTTTTCAACCTTATTTTCATTTTTTTTAATTTCTACTTTTTTTATTGGTTTTGCTATACTTTTAACTTTCTCCTTATTTTCTTTATCATAAGGAACCAAAATATTCATAGTATCTGATAAACATAAGTATCCATACCCATAAGTTCTACTAGGATAAATTGTTGTTTTTCTCCTTCTTCTAGCACCCTTAATTAAATAATACTTAAGCTTTTCACCAAATAAATAAGAATCATTATTTTGAACAATCCCCCACTCTAATATTAAAGAACAAGCTCCAGCTACCTGAGGAGATGCAACAGATGTTCCAGTTTCAGGTCCAAATCCACCATCCGAAATAGCAGCATTTATATTTTCTCCAGGTGCTAAAATATCTGGTTTAACTTCATGTTCAACTCGTCTAACTCCCCTACCTGAAAAATACGAATAATTATTAGCACTAAAATTATAACTACCAACTGATATAACCGAACTAACTGTTGCCGGAATACCAAGTGTATTAAAAGGATCCGGTGATAAAAATTTTGTATCTTTTCCAAGTGCTGCTGAAATAGGTAACCACATATCAATTGTATCTTTATACCCACTAGTATTAATAATTCTTATAACCCATTGTCCACTTTCTATAAATTCATCTTTTTCCTTTGACCTTATATTGATACTTATCTCGCCTGTTTTATCAAAAGGTTTAGGACCACTATTATAAATAGTAAGTTTTTGACTTCCAATATCCTCTCTCTGTATCCCCTTTTCTCCAATTAAAATACCAGTTCTATTCCCTGTTGGAGATATTATTTGAAAATTTATATCTAAAAGTATTTTTCTATAAACTTGAATATTTATATTTCTCTCATTATTTCCTATATTTAAAAATACATCTTTTTTATCCTTAAGTTTTGTACTATAATGATGCCCTGCAGAGCCTTCATTTCCAGCTGCTACTACAACTGCCACTCGCTGAATTTGAGCATATTCAAAAATATATTTTTCAATAAGACTCCTCCCATTATGTGCACCATCATTACTGCTAAGACTTATATTCACTGTAAGTGGCATAAGAAGCTCATTACTTTTATCAATCAAAAACTTTAATCCTCTCATAACTTGCGTACTAAGAGTAGACTTTAAAACATCATCACCTGTAATTTTCACCATAATAATTGAAGCCTCAAATGCAACTCCATAATTAGACTTTTCAATCTTCCCACCACCAGCTGCAACTGATGCTACTGCTGTTCCATGACCAATATAATCATTTGTCGGAACTATACTTTCTTGTTTTATATTTAAAAGCGCCTCATTTATCTGATTTTCATTATAAATATCTCCATTAAATAAATCATAAATATACTTAATTCTACTCTTCCCATTCTCATTAATAAAAGCAGGATGTGTATAATCTATACCTGTATCAATGAATCCAATCAAAGTACCTTTACCTGTTAATCCATAATTATTCCAAACAGGTGGAATGCAACTTGAAGTATTACTTTCTATATCATTAGTTGTAAAAACTTTAGGAAACTCAATATATTGAACACCTCTAAGCTGTGATAACTTCTCAAAATCATCTGAATCAATACTAATAATTCCAAAACCAAATCCTAAATCTTCAAAACTTGCACCTATATCTTCACAGGATTTTTTAGTTATCTCTGCATTATTTCCAAATAAAATAATAAACTCAATAATATCATCTGTACCCTCAAGCTTTGATATATAATTTTTAGTATCTTCAATAAGCTCTTTTGGAACTCCACTTATAAAACCTCTTAAATCAAAATCATTATCTATGTAACTCACCTCAAAAAACTATTTCTTATAATTATAATATTCAACTACTGTTATTTTTGTTATTGAAATTTTGTACCTATTGTGTTAAATTATATAAGTCTTAAGAAGCTTGATTTTAGATATTTTCTAGATGCTACTTATACATAAATAACTTAGTGGATTTATTTGACCCAATCTTATACCCACTTTCAGAAGTTATATTTTATCAACAAGATAAAATACAAAAAGTTATCCACAGGATAACTTTATTTTTTTACCTGTGGATAACTTTTTTATAATTTATTACTATATTTCAACGTAAAATAAGGCAATACCCAATGGTATCACCCTATCTTTATATTTTTTTATATATCAAACTCAACTCTATATAGTCTAACAAGAACTTTGAGCTCTTTAATCGTAGCAGTTTCAGTCATAACACTTCCACCATTACTAACTAAAAGTACTTTAACACTATCAAGTTTCTTAATTTGTCTAATTTTTCTTTTTCCCTTATGCTCAACTAAAGCTATACTATTATTAGTTGCCTCAGTAGTTTTATATCCTAAAGCAATATCACCCTTTTGAATTCTAAAACCAGCCATTTCATTATCATCTACTTTAACATAGAAAACTTTATCTGAAGTATGACCATCAATTTTATTTGAGCTCATAGGTAATTGCTTTTGACCTAAAACCGTATTTAAATCATAATTGAAAATTGGAACATTTTTAAGATTAGAACCAAAAGCCTGACTCCAAAGTTCATTCACTTCTTCATCTTTCTTTTTTGATTTAGGACTACTTTGAACCATAGTATCTTTAACTGGTTCTTTTGAAAGTTCTTCATCTGATATAAGTAAACTTGCATCATGTAAATCAACTCCAATAGCCTTTCCAATCTTAGCAATGATAGCTTCATTTATAATCTTTCTTCCAAGCTCAACATCGTTGATAAACTTCTCATTAACTCCAATTTTTTTACCAAGAGCTTTTTGAGTCATTCCTTTAGAAGTTCTAGCCTTTAAAATCTGCTCCCCTACTCTATTCTTGTTCATGTCTCATAGCACTTCCTTTATTTGTTTTATGCCATTCTCTCTCTTCTAATAAATGCTCTATTAAATATTCAAACTCCCAATCAAGAGAAGTTTCTGTAACAGTCGCAAGTACTGGTTTCTTCTTAAGAATTCTTGTAGTAAGTGCCATAGCAAGTTCCATCTGCATATTTGAAAGATTATTAAAAATAACAAACTTCTCATTCTTTGGCAATTTATCTGAAGCTATTTTATCAGTAGATCCAGCTAAAATATCTTTAACTAAAACCTTACCCATATCTTCAGTAACTCTAATTATTTTAACTTTTGCTTGTTGAAGCTTCATAAGTTCAACTACATCTAAGCCATAAGCTAATATACATTTTTTATTTTCTAACACTAATTTGCCCTCCGTATTAAGTTCTTTAAATTATCTGCTTCCCATAGTTTTTGGTTCTGGAATATTATCAGCATTTTCAACTGTAACTAAAACCATAACTTGTGCTTCATTTGGTCTATCTTCTCTATTTCTTGGAACTGAAACGATTTTTTTAGCAATATCAAGACCTTCTATGATTTTTCCAAATCCAGCATAATCTCCATCAAGGTGTGGTGCTGCTTCTGTCATTAAGAAGAACTGACTTCCTGCTGAATCTCTAGCGAATGATCTAGCCATTGATAAAACTCCTGGTGTATGTTTTAAATTGTTTTCTTTAAATCCATTTCCTCTAAACTCACCAGCTATTTGATATCCTGGGTTACCCATTCCATTTCCGTCTGGGCATCCTCCTTGAATCATAAATCCTGGAATTACTCTGTGGAATGTTAATCCATCATAAAATCCTTGTTTAACTAAACTTACAAAGTTAGCAACTGTATTAGGTGCCACCTCTGGGTATAATTCTGCTTTCATGATTTCTCCTGAGGCCATTTTTATAGTAACTATTGGGTTCATATTAAAATTCTCCTTTCAAATGCACTAATAATCAAATATTTTATTTGTTATTAGTATGTGTATTAAACTTATTATATATTATTTTGTTAATATTGTTAATTCTAATTCAATTTTTTCTAATTTAAAAACAAAAATAAAAGCTATTAAAGCCCCCACTTTAATAACTTTCTATATTAAACCCTATAAAATTCTAACCCTTAAACCATTTTTTAATATCTAAAATAACCCATAATATTTAAATATTTATACTCAGCTATTAAAAAGTTGTTCCCCTTACAACTCTAGAATAATCACTTTTATTTGATAAATTTTTAACATTTATTTTATCAATAATAAATTCTCTTCCCTTTTTATTGATTAGGTCATTAAATAAGCAAGTTAAAAATGTTGTTGAAACTTTTTCTATACCATAGAAGTCAAGCTCTATTTTCTTGCTTAAATCCCCACCTATCATACTTCTTAAAACTATTGCATCCTCATTCTTTAACTTAGTTCCTAAAAACTCTTTTACTTTAATTTTCATATTACTTTCCTGCTACTTAAAATATAGACAAAAGTGTCTATATCAAGAAAATTACTGTTTCTCAGTCCCTCATTTCGTATATACTACTCTGATTTGATATAGAACTCCACAGTCTTTAAATCCGAACTAGCCATCCGTATATAAGTAGCTTTCCCCTTTCTTTATTTTGTTATTCATTTGGCTAGGGCTATTACACACTTTCTCGATTTAAAAGTATGTTTAGGTACTTTTATACCTATTTGTCTATAATTCTAAGAACTATTAAAAGCCCTACAATTTTGTATTTATTATAATTTTCTGAAAATTCATTCTTATTGATATCATCATAGCAATTAATTATTACTTCGTCAATAATTTAACAAAGTTTTTGATAATATTTCTAATTTATTTATATTTTGTTAATAGTTTATCAAAATATTTTTGAGAGTAATCTTTTACATCATTTTTTAGCAATAAAAAAAATGCCTTTCACTCAAGACATTTCTTTCATATTTATAAGTTTATAACTTAAATCTATTATTTTTTCATTATTTGAAGAATTATAAACTTTAATAATACCTTTTTTATTATTATCAAACTTTAAAACTCCATTAATTTCAAGTCTTCGTTTAATTTCTTTAGATGTACCTATACTACCATCTATAATATCAATATCATCTCCAAGAATTTTAGCTATTATATTTTTTACAAATGGATAATGAGTACATCCTAAAACTACCGTAGCAATTTTTTCATTTTTAAGAATTTCAAACTTCTCTCTTAAAAACATTTCCACTTCTTCCCCTGCAAATCTACCACTTTCAATAAATTCAACAAGTCCTGGACATGGAAGTGGAATCACATCACTAAGTCTTTCCCCAGATAATCTATCTAAAAGAAGGTGGAATTTTTCCTGTGCAATAGTCATAGGTGTTGCCATTACAACTATTTTTCCTTTTCTTTGAGAGTTAACTGCTGGTTTTACTGCTGGCTCAATTCCAACAATCGGAAAATCAATATATTTTTTTCTAAGCTCTGCAACTACTGCTGATGTTGCTGTATTACAAGCTACTACTATTCCCTTTACACCTTTTTCTAAAAGAAAATCAACAACATCATATGAAAGCTTTCTTATTTCTTCAACACTTTTTGTTCCATAAGGTGCATTTTTTGAATCACCATAATATATATAATCCTCATTTGGCATAATTTCTAAAGCTTTTTTTAAAACACTTATACCACCAACGCCAGAATCAAAAAAACCAATAGGACTATTTATGTTTAAATTCTCATTCTTCATTTTCATTTGCTCCTTAACCTTACTATATAAACTATATCTATTATTTTTTCTAATTAATACCAATGTAAACATTTAACTAATTGACTAGATTATTTAACTATGATAAAATTTTTTAAAATGCGAATTTTTGTTATTTAATGTAATTTATTATTCGTAAATTAAAAACTGAAAGGATGTGACCTTAGATATTGCCTAATATTTTCTTATTACTATATTATAGCACTATCTAAAAATTTATGAGAACAGATTTAATTTATATACTACTGAAAGAAACTCATACTCAAGCTGATCTAATAGCTCTATTTAATAATCACTCTGAAATTAAGTTCGTTTCACTTGTTGGAGTAGATCTTGCTGGAAATGATACTGATGAAAAAATACCCGTTAAAATTTTCCTTGAATCAATTGATGATTTCCTTAATGGAATAGCAGTCCAAACTGATGGTTCTTCTGTTGTACTTCCTGGAATTGCAACACTAGATAATGGTAAAGTAGATATGGTTGCTGATCTAAATATTAATTGGTTTATAGATTACAACTATGACTTAATTGATCCTGTGTCAAGCAAGCCAATTGGTACAATTAGAATTCCATGCTTCCTTATACATGATGGAAAAGCAGTTGACTCAAGAAGAATTTTAAAGAACTCAATTGAATTTTTAGAAACAAGCCTACTTGATACTATAAAAAATAATGATGATTTATTAGATGAATATAAAATAAGTAAAGATGATATTGATAAAATACTTCTAACATCTGCAACTGAACTTGAATTTTGGGTTAAAACTCCAAATGATAAAGCTCATGTTGAAGAACTTACAACTTCTGAAGTTTTACAAGAACAGTATTGGACTAGAACAAAAGGTGCTGTAAGAACTGCTATGGAAGAATCTTTAATTCTTATGGACTTATATGGTTTTGAACCTGAAATGGGACATAAAGAGGTTGGTGGAGTTAAGGCAACTCTAACTTCTGATGGTCAATTTGATCATATCATGGAACAACTTGAAATAGATTGGAAATATTCTAATGCACTTCAAGCTGCTGATAATGAACTATTTATAAGAACTCTTATAAAGGAAACTTTTAGAGAACATGGTCTTGAAGTTACATTCCTTGCAAAACCAATTAATGGAGTTGCTGGTAGTGGTGAACATACTCACCTTGGAATAGCTATGAAACTTAAAAGCGGAAAAATTATAAATCTATTTAATACAGATGATAAAAATCATTATCTAAGTAAAATTGGATATGGTGCTCTTATGGGAATGCTTAAAAATTATGAAGTGATGAATCCATTTATTTCTTCAACAACTGACTCACTTAAAAGACTTAGTCCTGGATTTGAAGCTCCTGTTTGTATAGTAACATCACTTGGTAAAAGCCCTGATGTTCCATCAAGAAACAGAACTATTCTTATAGGTCTTATAAGAGATTTTGCTAGTCCACTTGCTACAAGATTTGAACTTAGATCACCTAATCCATTCACAAATACATACCTTTGTATTGCTGTAAGTTATCTTGCAATGTATGATGGTATAAAATTTGCAACACAAAAAGAAATCACTAAAGATATTCTTTTAAGTGAAATTTCAAAAAAAGCTGGTGATGATGCTTTATATCTTGAAAAAGATAGAGAATACAGAAGTGAAGAAGATATTTATGAATTCTTTACAGCACAAGAGCGTGATAGTATTTTTGGAATTGCACCTGCAACAGTATATGAAGTTACTAAAATCTTAGATTCGAGTAATGATAAATTAAATATACTAAAGGTTGGGGATGTATTAGACGATAAATTAATAAATAGTTTTAAAACATCTGTCCTTAAAAGATGGACTACTGAAATACCATATAGAACTATACCAAAGTATGCTAGACATATAAGAGGATTCAAGCAAATACACACTCTTGAAAAGGCATTAGACCTTGATATGTCTAATTGGGAAGTTGTACATGAATTAAGACTAAAAATAATGAAAGATACTCATAGTAAAAAAAGTTTATTTTCTAAGCTTGTTAAAGCTATTGAAGAAAATAATCTTGAACTTTTATCAGAACTTCAACTTGAACTTCAAACTGATATGAAAGCGCTTAGAAATGCTTATAGTACTTACAAGAGAAATCTTTTAGATATTTAAATATATAAAATATGAGGTGCCTATTAGATGAGACTTATTCCGATTGAATGTATAAAAGCTGATTCAATTTTAGCTAGAACTTTATACGATAATAATAGTAGGGTGCTTCTTAAAGATGGAGCAACAATTACTGAATCTATATTGAAAAAAATCAAAGACCTACAAATATACTCACTATATGTACATGATGAATATAGTGATAAAGAAATTATTGATGTAATTTCACCTGAGCTTAGACAAAAATCTATAAAACTTGTAAAAGATATTTTTGAAAACTCTGAGAGTATTAAACTTGCTGGTATTGAATTTTCCTCACTAGGAAGTAAAAAAACTCTCTCTGCTCTTAAAAAGAAAGATGATTACCTAGACTCACTTAGAGATTTATCAGAAGACATATGTAAAAATATCTTATCTACGAAAGATATTTCTGTTGGTCTTGTTGATATTAAAAATATGGATAACTATACCTACCAACATTCTGTAAATGTAGCTACATTATCAGTTGTACTTGGAATTGGAATAGCACTTCCTAAAGATAAATTAATAGACCTTTGTATCGGAGCTTTACTACATGATATAGGAAAGATTTTTGTTGGAAAAGCAATTATTCAAAAACCAGATACCCTTACAGATGGTGAGTTTGCTATAATTAAAACTCATCCAAGACTTGGATATGAATATATAAAAAATATGCCAAATCTTAAAACTCGTTGTAAAATGGTAGTTCTTCAACATCATGAACGAATTGATGGAACTGGTTATCCTAATGCACTTGTAAATGATGATATTCACTTGCTTGCTAAGATTGTTTCAATTGCAGATGTCTATGATGCATTAACATCAGATAGACCTTATAAAAGAGCTATGTGTCCTAATGATGCATTTGAATTTATTTTATCTAAATCAAATACTATGTTTGATTTTAGACTTACACAAATCTTCTCAAGAATCATGGTTCCATATCCTATTGGAACGCTTGTAAAACTAAGTGATGGTTCAAGTTGTGTTGTTAAGAAAACACATCCTCTTTATCCTTTAAGACCAGAACTTAAAGTTATAAAGAGTTCAAATGCTACTCTTATCAATTCAACTATCGATTTATCTGAAAAGTTATCTTTAGTTATAAAAGAAATTTTATATGAAATTAATTAATAGAAAAAATGCTACACTGCAATATGTGTAGCATTTTTCATAATTAACTTTTATTTAAATTTTGATACTAGCAAATTAAAACAATTATTCAGTTACTAAGCATATAAAGTATTTCTATCTAAAATTTCACAAGAATAATATTTACTTCCCATAAAAGGATTATTTAAAGATAATTTTTTTGCATCTTCATACGTATTAGCCTCAACAATAAGAGAACCACATCTTTTTTTATATGTTCCAGCCCATAAAAGATACTTTGATGAGTCTAATTTTAGATACTCTTCCTTATGCTCTTCTCTAAATTTTTTCATTTCCTCATCAATTCTATAATTAATCTTTAAAATATAATTTGTTCTCACAACAAAATCCTCCTTGTAAAACTTCTATACCTATATATATTATGTAACCTACAAGTTTATACCAACTTTATTAAATAATCTTCTTATTACACTATATCGAACATACGTTCTAGTGTCAACAAATTTTGTTTTATTCTTCTATTTTTCTACAAAATAAAAAGTGCCTAAAGCACCTCAGTACTTTAGACACAACATTTTTTTACAAATTACCACACATACTCTTCATATCTTTTAGATGGCATATTTTCAAAGTCATATGCTCTAAGTTCATCAAGTGAACCTATGTAAGCTCTAAGACTATCACTTATCATTAAGTTAACTGCCTTATCTGATAAATTAACTATAACTATTGGTTTCTTTAAAGCATGTCCATAACCACACTCCCAAGCTGTTCCACTATCTGAGTAATTACCATTTGATATGATTGCAACTATTATATCAGCCCCAACTATACCATCAATATCTCCAGCATATGTAACATCTCTCCACTCTTTTTTTCCAAACTCTAAATGCTTGTTTTGGTGTTCAAAAGGTGCAAATACCTCAAATCCCTTTTCTTCTCTTAAAACCTTCTTAACGCTTTCCATTCTTTCAATTTCTATTTCATTGAAAAATGGTGATGCTAAATAAACTTTCATCTTTTGCACACTCCTATTTATAATCTATATATTATTTTCGCCTCTAGTATTATATATGGCTTATCTACTAATTACAAATATTAAACTTCATGTCTTCTTCTTCCTACTCTTTCTTCTCGCTTCTTCTTTTTCATCATAAATTTTATAATATGATAAGCTATATATCCGATTAGAATCCCTGTCATATTAACCATAACATCACAGATATCACAAACTCCTCGTCTAGTTATATGTTGTCCTACTTCAATAGTAAACTCCATACATAATGAAACAAATATCATTATAAAGAAATTAAGCTTTCTAAATAAATATCCAAATGGTATAAAGAATACTATGTTTCCAACAAAATAAATTTTATTTCTCATCCCATGTAATTCATGAAGTATTTTAAATGGATCAAGATTAACCTCTGTATACTGCATTTTCCTTGCAAAAAGAAGTAAAAATACAGTTCCTAGATATGCTATCCAAAGTATCACACTAAAAGGTTTTGTTATCTTCATACCAAGTCCTAAAAGTATTAATGCATAAATTAAAACAACTGATCCCACTCTAAAGAACTCCATTATAATCTTCCCTCTAATATCAGTCATTTTTATAAGTATAAAATGTGAAACTCCCCATTTTACAATCGTTTCATAAATAATAACAGATATAATTATAGAGGCAATAAATAAAGCTATTCTTGTAAATATCTCTTTTGCACTCATCATAAAAATTCTCCTCTTTTGTTTGCTATATTAAATTTTAAGTTCTTCTCATATTTCTATTTCTCTTTTTTTGTCTTACAAAAACCTTTTTTCTAAATGAAAAATATCCTATGCAAACACCTATACAGCTAAATACTATCTCATTTACATCAAATTTTCCAAGTTTAAAAGATGTCTGTGACAGTTCTATTGTCAAAATTAATAATACCACAAAACTGATACTTTTTATAAACACTTCACGCCTTACAAGATAACCAATTGGTATAAATAGTATTACACTTTTTAAAATCATAAAAATATATTCACTATCTTTATAATTTTTTATATCAAATGGTTTAAGAATAAACCCTTGCTCACCTATGTTTAAACAAAATACAATTATAAAAAACAAGGCATAATAATGCCCCCAAAGAATGTATTTAAAAACCATAGGTAAGGTTCTTTCTAATAAAAAAGTTAAAACCATATAAATTATAACAACACAACTAGACATAAAAAAAACGCCTATAAAACTTGCAATATCTTTATCTTTAACAAGATTATTCGCAATATTATGTCCAACAAAAAAGTAAATTAAGTACCCCACCATAAAAGAAAACATAACTACCCAAAAATCATTAAATCTATCATTTTTTCTACTAACATTCATAAATTTCTCCTTAAAAACATATACTAATATTTAAATATATTTTACCATTTTTTTCCATTTAATAAAAGTTATTTTTAATTTAATTTACAAACGCAAAAAAAGATGATACTTAAGAACTCAAAGTATCATCTTTCATATTTACTTTCCTATTGTAGCAACAATCACTGCTTTTATAGTATGCATTCTATTTTCAGCTTCATCAAAAACAACAGAGTTATTGCTTTTAAAAACATCATCATCAACTTCTCTTATATCAATACCTAGTTCAAGTTTAGCTTTACTTGCAACCTCTGTATCAAAATTATGATAGGCTGGTAAACAATGCATAAACAGACACTCTGGATTTTTTGTACTAGCCATAAATTTCTTTGTAATCTTATAATCCTTTAAAAGATTATATCTTTCCACCATTTTATCTTCCTCACCCATAGAACACCAAATATCAGTATATACAACATCTGCATTTAAAGTTCCTGATATTTCATGAGTAATTTCAATTTTTGCACCTGTTTGACTAGCAACCTTACTCACCTTATCTAAAATTGATTTATCTACCTCAAGTTCCTTTGGTCCTAGTGCTACAAAATGCATCCCCATTTTAGCTGCACCATACATCAGTGCATAACTCATATTATTTCTAATATCACCAACAAACACAAGTTTAACCTTATTTAAAGGCTTTTTAAGTTTTTCTTCAATAGTCATGAAGTCTGCAAGTATTTGGGTTGGGTGGTCAATATCAGTAAGACCATTCCAAACAGGAACGCCTGAATATTTAGCAAGTTTTTCAACAGTACTTTGTTCATATCCCCTAAATTCAATACCATCATACATTCTGCCAAGCACTTTTGCTGTATCCTCTATACTTTCTTTTTTCCCCATCTGCGAATTAGATAAAAAAGTTACCCCTGCTCCTTCATCCATTGCAGCTACTTCAAAAGAACATCTTGTTCTTGTTGAAGTTTTCTCAAATAATAAAACTATATTTTTTCCCTCAAGTAAATCCCCTTTGATGCCTGCTCTTTTTTTAGCTTTTAAATCATGAGATAAATCTAATAGATATCTTATCTCAAATGGTTCTAAATCCATCAAACTTAAAAAGCTTTTCCCCTTCAAATTAACAGCCATTTTATATAACCCCTTTTTATTTATTGCTTATTTGAAAATATTGTAAAATATTTCCTTTTATTAAATTATACATTTATTTTTATTAATATGCAAGTTTTTTTGCATTTATATTTATATTTATGCACTTAATTGAATTTTTATGCACTTTAATATTTTTAACTAAAGTAAAAAGGATAATCTCACATTGAGATTACCCTTTTCAGTATTTATATTAATTCCATGAATTCACATC
>NZ_CAMQRY010000061.1 GCF_947036855.1 uncultured Clostridium sp. | reverse complement strand
AGAGATGGACTTACACCTAAAGCTTTAGTAGAGTTCTTTGCTGAAACAGCAAAAGTAGCTCCAAGAAATGTTGGTGATGTAAACATCATGGAAAACTTCTGTTTCGCTAATATAAAAAATGAAGCAGTTGATGAAATCATGGATAAATGTATCGGTAAAAGATTAAATAGAAGAAAAGTTAACATAGAATTTGCTAACAAAAAATAGTAAATAAAAAAAGAAGCCTTAATTGGCTTCTTTTTTTATTTATATTAACTTTTAGGACATGCTTTTTTGCTTCCACAACAACTTCCTGCTCCACTCTTTTTAGAACATCCTCCTGTTGAACCACAGCATGACTTTATAAGTCCTAATTCTCTTTGATCTTCTATTGTTAATGTTGCTACATTCACATCATAATCTTCATACTCTGTTTCAGACAGTAACATCTCTTCCTTAAATTGTATCATAAATCTTCTCCTTTTATAAACATAGCTGAATATAATAATATGTTCACTGTTAATTTACTATGTTTATTAGTATAATATTATCATAATGAGTTATTTTTTTCTACATTATAGCTTATTAAATGTTTTATATTTTAGGAGGACTAAAGATGAGTGTTCATATTGAAGCAAAAAAAGGTGAAATAGCAGAAACTATTCTGTTACCTGGGGACCCACTTAGAGCTAAATTTATTGCTGATACATTCCTTGAGGATGTTATTTGTTATAATAATGTTAGAGGTATGCTTGGCTTTACAGGAACTTATAAAGGAAAAAGAATTTCAGTTCAAGGTACTGGAATGGGACTTCCTTCATTATCTATATATGTTAATGAATTAATTAGAGAATATGATGTTAAGAATTTAATTAGAGTTGGTACTGCTGGTGGTTTAACTACTGAAGTTGAAGTTAGAGATATAGTTCTAGCTATGACATCTCATACTGATTCAGCAATGAATAAATTAAGATTCAAAGGATGTGATTTTGCACCTGCTGCATCATTCACATTATTAAAAAAGGCATATGATAATGCTATAAAAAGTGGATTCACACCTAAAGTAGGTAGTGTATTTAGTGCTGATAGTTTTTATAATGATGATACAGAAGCTTGGAAAAAATGGGCTAGTTTTGGTACTCTAGCTGTTGAAATGGAGACTTCTGGTCTTTATACACTTGCTTCTAAGTATGGAGTAAATGCTCTAACTATTTTAACAATCAGTGATCATCTTGTTACTGGTGTTGAAACTTCATCTGAGGAAAGACAAAATACATTCCTTGATATGATGAAAATAGCTTTAGATACAGCAATTGAACTTTAAACAACAAAAAGCATCTCAAAATTTGAGATGCTTTTGTTATTTAAAATACTTTAAGTAGTTACTTATCCTATATAACTTCCTGGGTTCACTCTACTTCCATTATAAGTCATTTCTAAATGTAAATGTGGTCCAGTACTATATCCTGTTGATCCAACAAATGATACAACTTGTCCCTGTGAAATAGTTTGTCCTGCTCTAACATTTAGACTTGAAGCATGTGCATATAAACTAGTAAATCCATTTTGGTGATCTACAATAACCATATTACCAAATGCATTATGCCATCCTGCAGTTTTAACTACTCCACTAGCTATAGCTTTTATTGGAGTTCCTGAACCTACTGCAAAATCTATACCACCGTGTAATTTACTAACTCCTGATATTGGATGTACTCTATATCCATAAGGCGAACTAATATATCCTCCAACTGGTCTTATAAAGCCACTGCTACTAGTACTTCCACTACCTGAACTTCCACCACTAGGTGGCGCCGTAGGAGATGTTCCTACACTTGTTCCTGCAAGTTCTTTATCTAGATTAACATTTTCAATCTCAAGATGTGTAATATCATGTTGTATAGATCTTTCTTCTGCTGTTAAAGCATCATACTCTGCTGTTTTTGCATCTTCTAATGCCTTAAGTTTTGTAGCTTCATATGCGTATTCTTCTTCAAGCACTTCCATTTTCTCTTTAGATACCACAACTTTAGCTTGTACACCTTCAACCTCTTTTTTAGATGCTGTTAATCCAGCTTCCTTTTTAACTAAATTTGTACGTTCTACTTCTATTGCTACTTTATCAGCTTCAATATCTGCAATAAGCTCTTGGTCTGTTTGTATTAATATATTAATATTAGCTACATTACTTATTAAATCTCCTAAATTTTTAGAGTCAAGTATCATATATAACATTCTATCACCAACATTATTCATATATGTACTTCTAAGCCTTTTACCAAGAGTTTCTTCTTTGAATTCTAATTCTTTTTGTTTTTCATCAATTTTAACTTTTACTGCATTAATTTCTTCTTCAGTTTTTGCTATTTTAGCTTCAAAGCCATCAATTTTCCCTTGTAACTCAGAGATTTCATCTTCAAATGCAAATACTTTATCTTTGACTTCAGTTAAAAGCTTATTTTGAGCATTAAAATTATCTCTAGCCTCTTGTACATTTTTTTCACTCTCTATTTTACTTTCCTGTAATCCCTCTTTTTTCTCTTCTAAATCATCTATTTTCTCATTATTAATTTCTTTCTCACTGTTTATCTTATCTTTTGATGTAGCTACTGCTATAGTAGGTTCCATTATCATTGTTGAAGCTACTAAAACACCTAGCGTTAAAGCTATTATTTTCCCCTTTTTCATATGTTTTCTCCCCCATATTACTTTATATTCCATCTAAATTATACTATATTTCCCTTTTTCTCCTGTGTATATTATGTAAATTTTTTGTTATTCTTATCAGTATTATTTTATTGTACATTTAATTCTGCCCTCAAAAAATCTTCATATTTTATATTAAATTCATCCTTTGATATGAATTCTACTTGTATTTTTTCTTCTTTTAAAAATAAGAAAAAACCTTTATCTATCTCACCGAGTGTTAAAACAAATACTTTTTTACAATTTTCAACTATTGAAAATCCATCAATATATTTTGCCTCTTCTTTATCTAATATATTATATTTCCTATTTGTATATACCAAATATTCTATCCCACTATCCATATTCTTTATTTTTCCTAGTCCTGTATATATATAATCTATTTCATAGCCTTTAGCCCTAAAATACTCCTGTGTCCACTCTTTAAACTCAAAATCAGTTAATTTCTTTAAAGTTTCAAGCATTGTTATATCCCTATTTAAATATTTATAATTATCTGATATAGTTTTTATTTTCACCATACATCCTATAAAAAAAACTATAAGTATAAATAATAGTACATATCTAAGATTTCTAAAAATATCAAAACTTCCTATATTATATAATATATCCACTATATTTTACCTCCTAAAAGTAATTTTTCTCTTATTACTTTTAATTCTCTCACAAATGTAATTCCGTCTATAATACTTATATCAAAATCTGATACACCTCTTCTAACCATAGATATTGTATCTCCTGCAATACTTCCATTACTTATTATTATTCCTTTTTTTACATTTTCATTATTCATATTAGATACTAGCATGTATACATTTTCTCTTATCACTTTATCTGAAAATATCTCAAATTTATTTATTTGAACTATACTTAATATATTTTCTTCACTTTCAATAATTATATAATCACCTTTATCTTCTATAATCAGATACTTTTTCTGCTTTAAATATTTTTTAACAACCTCTTTAAACTCCTTAGCTGAATATAATCCTAATGTATTTAACATTGGAATCTTAAGTCTGTTTTGCTTTTCACTTTTTTTCTTTTCTATTTCTGATTTACGTACTAAATAATTTAATATTTTACTTGATATAAATAAAATTAGGATAACTACTATTATTACTTTTAATGACATAAAATCACCTCCATAATGAATTATTGCCATCTTCTATTTTTATATACAAAAATAAGGCAGTCTAATATTTAAACTGCCTTACTTCTTAAAATATTTAATTAATAGTTTTTAAATTTAACTTTTCTGTGTCATATACTTGCCATTGCCCATCTTCATATTTCAAGTTTGTAAAGAAGCTTTGGTCATAGTCATCACTTTTTAGTGGAACTCCTAGTATTTCTTTCTTTAC
This sequence comes from uncultured Clostridium sp., assembly GCF_947036855.1. GTDB lineage: Bacteria > Bacillota > Clostridia > Clostridiales > Clostridiaceae > Sarcina. The sequence continues at coordinate 11,088 of NZ_CAMQRY010000061.1, read as the reverse complement.
ATTATAATTTATATTTGCAACTATATTTGCAGTATAAACACCATCTTTAAAATCTATATTACTTTTTTCAAAATCTATACTTGAACTATTTAGCTTATATACATTTTTAAGTATGAATCCATTTTCTTTTATATCATTATATATTTTATTTGCTGAATCTTTTGTTGCAAAACTTATTTTACTAGCATCTTGCATATCAATAGCAGAAAATACACTACTATAAAATTTGCCTATTGTATTATTTAAACTTGCTTCTATAGAAGGACTTTTAAGATTTAAATCAAGTTTTATATCTGGGACATCATGTATCTTTGCTATAGCACTTGCAACCTCTCCAAATGGAGTTTTATACTTTAAGCTTATACTATAACTTCCATCAGTTGGAAATGGTCCTACATCTTTAAAATCGCTTGCAAGTGTCCCTGTATTAGTATCATTTATATAAACTGTTGCATTTGGTATATTAGTATTCACATTTACACTTACACCGTCTATATTAATATCTTCATCTTCATTTTTAGTTACTGTTATTTGTTTTTCAGATTTTAATACAGCATATTTATTTTCATTTTCAACTGCTATATCATATATCCCCGGAGCTATAAATTTTATTGTTTTATCACCATTTATTACTCCATTACTTTTTCCATCTATAAACACCTTAGTATTTTTTATGTTAGTTTTTATATTAATATCCGCATATGATACCCCTATAAAATAATTATCTGCAATTAATTTATCTTCTTTGTCTACTGACATTGAATATAACTCTTCGCCTTTAGATAATGCTGTTTTAAGTTTAGTTATTCTATCTTCATCAGCTTTATAAAACTTTACTATTGGTGCTAACTGCTCTTTTGTAAGTTTATCTCCATTTTCAAATCTTATTAGATTTTCAAGTGAATTTACATTACCTTTTTGCAGTGCTATAACACTTTTTTGCAACAGTTCTTTTTTATCATTGCTACTAAATTTAATTACTGTAAGTGTACTAAGTCCTATAAATACAACTATTCCAACTATTATAATACCTTTACTTTTTACAGATAAACTTTTTATAAATTCTTTTGAAAAAACTTTCTTTATATTTTTACCCTCTATATAAATCTTAGCTTTATTTATCTCTGATATAACTCTCTCTTTAAATGTCAATATATCCCCCTCCTATTTACATCTTACTCTGCTTCTAATATATTTATCATCCACTTTTCACAGTGATTGCATTTATAAACTTGTATTCCAAAAGGCTCTAAATGTGTATTTTCATATTCTTTTTGTCTAGCTCTTACTTCTTCTAAAGTTAAAAAATCATCCTCTTCTGTTAGAACACCTATTATTTCTGTAAACTTATTAACTTTAGTTTTATTACAACAATCATTAAGTGCTGCACATTCCATATCTTGAATCTTTAAACCACCTTCAAACTCTTTTATTATATCTACTATATCCATGTACTCATTTATATCATCCTGAAATTCCTCTTTTGTGAAGCTTACTCCACTTATATTAAATAATTCTTTCATTATATCCTCCTAAGTTTATGTGTATATTATTATCATTTTCTATTATATATATTACATACTTTTTCAATCAATGTAAATTAATTTAATAGTTCATGCCTTATATGTTATAATTTTCTTAATAAATAGATGGAGGATTTACAATGATTTTTGATACACATATGCATAGCGAATTTTCTTTTGACTCTGATATGACAGTTTCAGAGATACTAAAAAAACAAAATGAACTTAAAATTGGTATAACGCTTACAGAGCATGTTGATTTAGATTTACCAGAGCTTCCTTTTATTGATATGGATAAATATCTAAGCTTTTATAAAAATTATAAGCAGGATAATTTCTTAGTTGGAATTGAACTAGGTATGTCTAAAGTTAATATGCAACTAACTAAAGATTTTGCTTCTAAAAATAAGGACAAGCTTGATGTTATAATAGGTTCTATTCATACCTTATATACTAGAGATTTATTCTACCTTATGAAAGATACTGAGTTTTCTAAAGAAAAAACTTATAAAGATTATCTTGAAAATATGCTTTACTGCGTAAAAGAATATGACTTTTATGATACACTTGCTCATATCGACTATATTTGTAGATATTCTAGTTATGAAGATAAGGAATTACATCTACATGAGTATTCTTATTTAATAAATGATATATTAAAAACTATAATTGCTAAAGGCAAATGTTTAGAACTTAATACTAGAAGACTTAATAATCATTTAGCTTATAATTCACTTTTAGAAATCTTTAAACGTTATAAAGAACTTGGTGGAGAATATGTAACACTTGCGTCTGACTCTCATAGTTCTGATGCAATCGCTATTAATTTTGATATTGCATCTAAACTTTTAGAGGTGACAAACTTAAAATCTGTTTACTTTAAAAACAGAAAAATGATTATAGAATAAGGGAAGCATTTATATATGCCTCCCTTTTCTTAATTTTATTTTATTACTCTTATTAATGATTTAAATAAATCTTTTTCTTCTTTAAGCTTAGCTTCATTTCCTAATGCACATATACAATCTTGTTTTAAAGTTTTTCTTACAAGAGGTGCAAATGCTTTTATAGTACTAGCATCTGAGCTTAATATTTCTTCTCTTTCTTTAACTCTATCCTCATATGTTATTCCACTAAGGTATAAAGTTGTTGCAAGATCACCTTTTGAACTGTTTCCTATAGGTGTATCAAGCTTTCTAACAGTTCCTATGATGTATTTTTGCATTTCTCTATCTGCTACATCAAAATTCTCTAGGTAGTTACTCATATTATCATAAATATCTAATGTTTCTTTTACATTTGGATCTCTGTATGATGCTATATAGAAGCCACCATCTCTTCTAAAGTTTGAGAATACTCCATATGCTCCACCTTTAACTCTTACATTATTCCATAAGTAGTCAAAACCAAGTATTGTTTCAAGAAGTGACATAGAACCTGTATATTCATATCCTTCTTTAATGAAATCTCCACCTTTAGCAACAAACTGAACATTTCCTTGCATTAATAAGGCTTCATTTTTAGCTTCTACTTCAAATTTATACTTATTATAAGTAAGCTTTTCATCTGATAAGCTATTTATAAATGGTTTTACAGCCTCTTCAAATACTTTATAATCTTCTGCTGTTCCTGAGAAACTTATCATCAGATTATTTTTATTAAATATAAGTCTTCTAAGTTCTTCAAGTTCTGCTTTGATTTTTACTATATCAAAGTTTTCAACCATATCAACAAGCTTGTTATAAGCTGTAAGTCCTGATAACTCTTCCTCATAAGCACCTTTTCCTGAAACATAAGAAAGTATTTTTTTAGCTACTATTCTATGTCCTGCATCAAATAATCCACTTTCTATTCTTGATTTTCTTTCTTCAAGTATTTGCTTTATTCTCTTTTCATCTGAGAAATCTGTTCTAAGAAGTATTTCTTCTATAAGTTCAAATACCTTTGGAAGCTTAGAATTTAAAGCTTTTAATGTAACATCAAAGTATGTGCTATATTCACTAGGCTTTTTAACATTTGCAATACTGCAAGGTGTATATGCTATTCCACCAGCATTTATATTAACTGTATTTGATAATTTTTCAAATGTGTAATTCTCACTTGAACACTTACCAAGCATTCCACTAAGCGTTGACATCATTCCTATAAGTTCCTTAGTTACAGCATCTGATTTGAAACATAAACTTGCATATGAAATTTTATTTGTATGGAATTCATGATGTAATATCTTCACTCCATTAATTTCTTTCTCTTCAAGTGGGAATACTTCAGGATCTTTGTTTATATCTTCTCTTGATAAAACTGGTATTGCCTCAAGTGCCTCTACACCATCTGGAGTTTCTTGTCTTTTCTTTAAATCTTTACATCTACTTATAAGAAAATCAAGTTGCTCCTCAGTAAAGCTTTCTTTCTTAGCTTTTAATTCTTTTTCAAGATTTTCTTGTTTTTCTTCATTCAAACCTTTCTTTGGTTGAAGACTTAATAGCGAACTATGATTATTCTCAAGGAAATGCTCTTTTATAAGCTTTTCAAAGTAATCAGTTGTAAGTGCACTCTTTATTTTTGCAAGTGGCTCCTCGAACTCTAGGTGCGTAAATGGACTTCCACCATAAAGCCAACTATCCATAGCTTTTAAATAATAAATAAGTCCTTTTGGATATGAACCAAAATCACCTTCTCTAAGTTCAAACTCAACTTTATTTATAGATGCTTCTATAAGTTCTTTATCTATACCATTACTTACAAGACCTTCTAAAGTTTCTAGAACTACATCTCTAAATTTATATTTATCTTCCTTATTAGCATTTTTAACAAAAATACTAAAGCAAGGTTGTTTTACACAATTATCATAATCTCCACTAGCTGATTTACCAATTCCAGCATCCATCAATGCTTTTTTAAGTGGTGCAGCTGTTGATTTTAAAAGTAAATAAGCTAAAACTTCATAAGCTAAATAAGCTTCTGAATCTGTTGCATCTCCAACTGAGAAATTAAGGCTATAAAAACTCTTTTTCTCCTCATCATCATCTTTTGCTATTCCATAGAATATCTCAAGCTCATTCATTTTATCAAAAGTTTTTTCTACTTTTATCTCTGAATCAACTTTTATTTTATCAAACCCACTTAAGTACTCATCATTTATAAATGCAAGTTCCTTATTTAAATCTCCATCTCCATATAAGAATATATATGAATTTGAAGGATGATAATAATTCTTGTGGAAGTTTAAGAATTCCTCATAAGTTAAATTTGGAATTTCAGCTGGCTCTCCACCAGAACATACTGCATATTGAGTATTTGGGTATAAACTTGTTGGAATATTTCTATATAATATAGAATCTGGTGATGAATACACACCTTTCATCTCATTATATACAACACCATTATAAGTAAGTTCATCTTCCTTTGACTCAATGTTATAATGCCATCCTTCTTGCATAAATATCTCTTTATGCTTATATATATTAGGATATAAAACAGCATCTAAATATACATCCATTAAATTAAAGAAATCTTTTTCATTTCTTGATGCAACAGGATAAACTGTTTTATCTGGGTAAGTCATAGCATTTAAAAATGTATTTAATGACCCTTTTAAAAGCTCAACAAAAGGCTCTTTCATATCAAATTTTCTTGAACCACATAAAACTGAGTGTTCAAGTATATGTGCAACTCCTGTACTATTTGTAGGAGGTGTTCTAAATCCTATTGAGAATACCTTATTATCATCATCGCTTAATATCTTTATAAGTCTTGCACCTGTTTTTTCATGCTCAAATAAAAGAGCATCAGATCCAAGTTCTTTAATTGTTCTTTTTTCTAAAAGTTTAAATCCATTATAAACTTTATTTATTTCAATGTTCATCCTATCATCCCCTTTTCTACTATCTAATTAATATTCTACCATATTTGCTTCTTTATGAACAAATATATATTTTCATCTAATAACTAATATCAATAACAAAAACCACCTAATTTAAACACATATTTTATTTTACGTATTATTAGATGGCTCAATTTCAACTTATTAAATTTTAATATTTATTGTAAATCAATATAACTTTTTATAATAATAAGCTTTAAAATCATCGCCTCTTATTATTAGTATTATCTATATACCCTAATATAATACCTTTTGACACTCCCACGACTAAAGTTCGATGGGATTCTATAAGCTAATCTTAGTGTATTTCTACTAAAGAAAACTCTTATAGTTAAGGCTATGCCATTAGCCCTCCCTAGACAGACCATATAGGTTCTAGGGCTACGGTTCTATAACCAAACCGTACAGTTTAAGCAAGTATTAGGTCGCCAAACATGTTGTACTGAGCATTCTTATCAAAGTTGAATATCTTTTCAATGATAGATTTTTTCTTTGGTGTTTTTACTATCTCTTCAATCTTTTCAGACCTTGATATATTAATTGCACCAACTAAATCTCTATGTCTTTGATAACCACATTCACAGGTATAACTTCTACCCTTTGCTTTGTTTCTAATACTGCAAGAGGGACAGGTTTGACTTGTGAAAGCAGGGTTTACGTATTCAACTATTATTCCACGAAGCCTTGCTTTATATTCGATATACATTGATAGTCTATAAAATGACCAGTTGTGTATATTCTTAGCGTTTTTACGGCTTGTTCTTGCCGACTTTCTAATATTAGAAAGTTGCTCTAACTTAATGATAGAAGCATTATTATCTTTAGCAAAGTTTACAATATCTCTACTGACCTTGTGGTCTAAGTTATTCATAATTCTTTGCTCTTTATTGTTGATAGTTTTAATAGCTTTAGTTTTTTTAAGTTTACCAAGCTTTTGTCTTAGAGTTTTGAATCTTCTTCTAGTATATTTGTTCTTTCTACCATTACCAAAGAATTTAACTTTTTCGCTAGAACAATAAGCCACAGCAGGTACAAGAATTCCTAAGTCAACTCCTACTGTGTTTTCACCAAGAGATGGTGTGCTTTCTGTTATTACTGATATTTGAGCTATGTACTTATTACCCTTTTTAGTTACTCTTAAAGTACCTAAAGTATTTGATAATAAGTCTTTTGTTCTATCAGTTATATTAGCTTTAATGCTTATCTTCTTTGACTTTCCATCAACCATAAAAGGCATAGCTATTGAGTTATCATCATAAGAATAGTTTTGATTATTCCAAATGCATACAGTTTTTGTTAGCACAGGAACAATCTTATACCTAGTTTTCTTAGCCTTTTTAAATACAGATTTACTATCTCTAAGAGCTTGATTTTTAACAGAACTATTTAAAGGTGCAACAATATTAGCAGTTGTTTTCTTAGTTGATACTTTTAGCTCAACCATCTCTTCAACTAACTCATTAATAAGATTTATATAAGCTAAACTAGAACTATCTATTAAGTTTTTCTGTTCTTTAGTTGGATTTAGTCTTATTACTACTGTTAATGTATTCTCCATATAGTCGCACCTCCTTATCTAGTTTTTTGTTCTTCAACGTATTTTTGGACTGTTTCACTACTAGCATTACCAGTAGTAGAAACGAAATAACTTCTAGTCCAAAGACTAGGTATTCTTGAAACCTCAACAAACTCCTTTCTAATATCTCTACTCGTAGCACCTTTAATCTTTTGCATTATATCGCTAGGCGATAGAGTAGGAGGAGCATTTACAAACAAATGAACATGGTCTACATGACATTCCATAGCAACTATGTTTATTTCATTTTTATTGCATATTTCTTGGACTAAGGTTTTAAACCTGTTCTCTAAATTAGCAACCTTAAATATTTTGCGTCTATATCTAGGACAAAATACAAAGTGATAGTTTATGAGTGATACTGTTGTTTTTGTTCTTCTATATATATCTTTCATAAGTCTATAATACACTTTAGTTTGTATGTTATCAATAGAAACATACGCTAAAAATAGATGGAAATATATGTCATCAGAGCATCGCTTATATCCACACGAACTGTGTCGTGGGCTTTACTCTCAATTATTATAATTTTTAACTAATTTTTCAAATTAAAATAGGCACTAACTGTAGAATATAAAAAATTAATATTTTCTTCTCTATCTGTCGAGAAGTCAGACATCATTGCAAACTGTCCTGCAAACCATATAACAAGAATCCTAAATTCTATATCTTTTATATTTTCAAATTCTTCTTTTATATTAAATCTACTTAATGTAACATCAAAAAGCTGATCAAGAACAACTCTTGCTGTTTTATCAAATTCTTTATCACCCTTTTTACAAAGTTCTCTTAAATCATTCCCAAGACCATTTCTATCTTCTACATCAGCATAAAAAATAACCATAACTTCTCGAAGTTCCGCTTTCTTATCAGCTCTTTTTCTAACAAGTTTTATTTTTCTTATAGTTTCATCCCAACTCTTTATAAAAACATCCATATAAATCATTTTTTTATTTGGATAATAATTATATAATGTTCCAACTGCAATTTCACAAGCTTTTGCTATAGCCTTCATATCCGTTTTATGATATCCCTTTTCTGAAAAAATAGCTTTTGCTTCTTCAAATATTCTATTCTCAATATCTACTATTATCTTTGGCATATAATCTCCCCCATATGTATGTATATATAAAACCCGAATTGAACCCCCATTCATTTCGAACCTTTGTAACTGTTTCCTACTTGAAGTATATATTACATTGCCAATTTTCATCCTTATTTTATCATTTATTGTCAAATTGTTATTATTTTTTTAATATATCAACAAAAAAAGACGCTTTAAGCGCCTTTTAACCTACTATATTATATTAAAAAATCTAAGTGCTACATATAATAAAATAACCCCAGCACCTATAAAACTCATCTTTGTATTATATTTATTTCTTGCCATTTTAAGCTCAAACATTCCACGCAGTATAAATACAATACCGAGTGCTATGCCTAAATATTGATTCACTTCATACCAATTGCTACCATCTTGAACATAAGTATAAAAATAACATAAAATTAACGGAAATACTAAACACCCTATTAAACTTCTTATAAATCTAACTTTACCTTTTATTAGTTTCATAATTTTACTCCTTATCTTTTGCTTACTAATTTATACTTATATATTACCAAATTTTGAGCATATTCGCAAAAAAATATAGCTATTAAATAGCTATATTAGTATCTTTGGTATAAATATTAAAAGTATTATTAAAACTGGTACTGATATTAAATATACAATAATTGGTTTAATTTTCAAATAGTTAACTAGAAGACTAAGTACAACTGATATTATAAACCCTAATGCTATTAATCCCTCACTTTGAATAATAATCCCTATTGATGCAAATATACTCATAAATATAACAAGCTCAACAAAGAAATTTGATGCAAGCCCTAAATTCCCTATAAACCCTCTTTTATTACTACTAAATCTCACAGCACATTACCATCCCATCTTTTTCATTTGTTTTATTAATTATATCAATAATTTATGAGATTAATGTTACAAATACATTTTAATTCTATTATTTAACTGAAATCACATATTATTGGCTGAATACCCCAAAGTGCAATAACACACCATACACCTGCCATAACTAGCCTTTCAAATAATCCTATAGTCATAATATCGCTCATAAAAATTATAAAAATTATTACTGGTATAAATATAGCTAGAAATATAAGCTTTGATTTCTTTGTTGCAACTGAAACTTCTCCACATTTATCACAGTAAATTCCAAACATAATAGACTGTATAAGCACATCATTAAACTTTATTTCTTTTCCACAACTAATACAATAATTTTTTTTCAATTTAAACATCCCCTAAAAAGTTATAAATATATCTTAACATAATAATTTACAATTTACAAATTTTGGAAATCATAAATTAATTCAGACTAAGTTCCTTGAGTATAGTTTATATGGTATACTTTAATAATTAAATATGATTATTATAGGAGCTTTTAATAGTTCTTAGAATTATAGACAAATAGGTATAAAAGTACCTAAACATACTTTTAAATCGAGAAAGTGTGTAATAGCCCTAGCCAAATGAATAACAAAATAAAGAAAGGGGAAAGCTACTTATATACGGATGGCTAGTTCGGATTTAAAGACTGTGGAGTTCTATATCAAATCAGAGTAGTATATACGAAATGAGGGACTGAGAAACAGTAATTTTCTTGATATAGACACTTTTGTCTATATTTTAAGTAGCAGAATATATATGAAAAAAATAGATTTTAAAGCTAGTGTAATGCTAAACCCAGTTCCAGCAGTTATGATAAGTTCTAGAAATAAAGAGGGCAAAGATAATATATTTACAGTTTCATGGGTAAATACAGTTTGTACAAGACCCCCTATGTTATCTATATCAATAAGACCTGAAAGACTATCACACGATTATATAACAGAAAGCATGGAATTTATCGTAAATGTTCCATCAAGTAAACTTACATATGAAACAGATTTTTGTGGAGTTAAAAGTGGTAAAAAAGTTGATAAAATTAAAGAGCTAAACCTTAAAATGATTGAAGGTGAACATGTAAATGCAGCTTATATAGATGATTGTCCTGTTGCTATTGAATGTAGAGTTAAACAAATCATTAAACTTGGTTCACATGATTTATTTATAGCTGATGTACTTGGTTCACATATAGATGAAAATATGCTTGATGAAAAAGGTAAAATCCACTTTGAACTTGGTGACCTTATAAACTATGCACACGGTGAATATTACCCTATGGCTAAAAAAGCTATTGGAAGATTTGGTTATTCAACAAAAATTACTAAAGAAGAAGATACAAAAAACAAAGAAAATTTATTAAATAAAACTATTTCTTCATCAATTTTAAAAGAAGATAACAAAGTAGAAATTCCAAAAGAAAAATCAAAACCTAGAAGAAGAACTCTTTCTAAAACAGATATAGTAAAAGCTAAATCTTCTAATAAGAGTAAAAAAACTTCATCAAAAAAAAGTAGAAGTAAAGCATAATGCTTTACTTCTATTTTTTTAAATATCTAATCTATATGATATTGATTTAAGCTCTTGCCTAAGTTCTTTAGCATCTGGTAAAATACTGCAAACTTTATCCCAAAACTCTTTAGAATGATTTTTATGTGGCATATGACTCATTTCATGAACTACTAAATAATCAATTATCTCTGGTCTAGCCATTATAATCTTATAATTAAAATTTATTTTATTGTCATATGTACAACTGCCCCATCTTCTTTTTTGCTCTTTAATTTTAATATCTTTTATATCTTCCTTAAAAAACTCAGAAAAATATTTACATCTGCTTATTAAATATTCACCTGCTAAACACTTATAAAGATAAATCAAATCACTTTCTGAAGATGTTTTTCTTACATAAAATTTCTTTTCTTTTATATCAATTCCTATCTTGTCTGAATGAAAAAGTTTATACTTCTCATCTAAATAATTAAATATTTCCCCTTCTAAAAACTTTCTATCTATGACAGCTTTATTTTTTTCTCTAATTAAAAGAACATTTTTTTCTATCCATTCATTTTTACTTTCTAAAAACTCATAAATCCGCTTATATGTTAAAGTATTTGGTGCTCTTACTATAAGCTGTGCCTTATTA
>NZ_CAMQRY010000060.1 GCF_947036855.1 uncultured Clostridium sp. | reverse complement strand
AAATCTCTATCTGAATAAATATTAACTTTACCAACATTCTCACCATTGCAGAAGAATATATATTCTCCTACTACATCTCCTTTTTTTACTTTATTAAGTTTATCAGATAAATTCAATTCATATTCTATATTTTTTTCTCCACTTTTTGGAATAGTTATAGATAATTTTTCACTAGCCTTAGCTATAAAGTATTTATTTTTAGAATTTGTAGGATTTATTACACTTACCGCTTCATTTTTATTTACAAGATTTAAAGTTTCATATTTAGAGAAACCATAATTCATAAGCATACTAGCATCTCTATTTCTAACTTTAAATGTAGGTGCTCCCATAATTACTGATATCATTCTTGTACCATCTTCTTTTTTTGCTGTTGCAGTAATACAATACTTAGCCTCTCTAGTAAACCCTGTTTTTAATCCATCACAGCCTTTAAAAAATCTCACAAGCTTATTATGATTAACAAGCTCTATTGGTGTTCTTCTTCCTTCTGATATAGTCTCCATATATGTACCTGTGTATTTTAAGATATCTTCATGTTTAAGTAGTTCTCTAGACATTATTGATATATCTTTAGCTGTTGAAAGATGTCCCGCTATTGGAAGACCTGTACAGTTCTTAAATATAGTATCATTCATACCAAGCTCTTTAGCACGAGCATTCATCTTACTAACAAAGCCCTCTTCACTACCACCTAGATATTCTCCTAGTGCTACTGCTGCATCATTACCCGATGCTATACCTACACCTTTTATAAGTTCTTCTACAGTTCTTATTTCACCTGTATCTAAAAGCATACTGCTTCCACCCATTTTTTTAGAATTTTCACTTATTGTTACTTTATCATTAAATGATATTTTTCCTGAATCAATACCCTCCATTGTTAAAAGCATTGTCATAACTTTAGTTACAGATGCTGGTGCATATTGCACATTAGAATTTTTTTCAAATATAACATCCCCTGTTGTTGCCTCTATTAATAATGCTGAGTTTGCTTCTACATTAATATTTTCATTTAATTCATTTGCAAATACTGTAGTTATTCCAGAAAAACTTAATCCAAAAATTAATAACAAACAACTAATTATTTTAAATATTTTTTTCATTGTAATCCTCCTTTTTTAATCTATATAATATATTTTCTCCGAAAACAATTAATTTATTAAAAAAAGAAAAAAAGATTTTAGTCTTGTATCTATCAAGACTAAAATCTTTTATAAATTACTTTCTATATTTCTAAATTTAAGATATCTTTCTTCAAGTAATGTATCCGTATCTTTTAATTTAAGTTCTTCCATAGAATCAATAATCACTTTTTTAATCATAAGTGACATCCTATTTGGATTTTTATGTGCTCCCCCCCAAGGTTCTTTTATTATTTTATCAATAATTCCAAATCCTTTTAGGTCTTGAGCTGTTATTTTCATAACATCAGCTGCATCTTTAGCTTTAGTTACATCTTTCCATAAAATAGTTGCAAAACCCTCTGGAGAAAGAATAGAATATATTGAATGCTCAAGCATATATATCTTGTTTGCTACTGATAATGCTAATGCACCCCCACTACCACCTTCACCTATAACTATTGAAATTATTGGTACTTTAAGTCCCATCATATCAACTAAGTTTTGTGCTATTGCCTGTCCTTGACCTCTTTCTTCAGCACCTGTACCACAAAATGCTCCTGATGTATCAACCAAACAAATAATAGGTCTCTTAAACTTTTCAGCTTGCTTCATAAGTCTAAGAGCTTTTCTATAACCTTCTGGATGAGGCATTCCAAAGTTTCGTTCAATATTTTCTTTAGTGCTATTTCCTTTACATATACCTACAACAGTATAGTTAATACCTTCAAGTCTTGCTATTCCACCGATGATTGCTTTATCATCTGCAAATAATCTATCACCATGAAACTCGATAAAATCATCAAATATAGTATTTATATAAAATTCTGCATTTGGTCTATCAATTCTTCTCGCTGTTAATACTTTTTCCCACGAGCTCATACTTTTTATTAAATCTCTACTCATAATTCACCTCATGCATAAGTAAAATCCTATCTAAAACATTTCTAAGATTTTTTCTCTCAACAATTTTATCTATAAAGCCTTTCTTTAATAAGAATTCTGCTTTTTGGAAATCTTCAGGTAACTTTGTATTTAATGTTTTTTCAATAACCCTACGCCCTGCAAATCCAATAGTACAATTAGGTTCACTAAGTATAATATCACCTTCCATTGCAAAACTAGCAGTTACTCCACCAGTAGTCGGATCTGTTAAAACAGTAATATATAAACCTTCACTTTCTGAGTGTTTTTGTATTGCACCACTTATTTTAGCCATTTGCATAAGTGAGAAAATCCCCTCTTGCATTCTAGCTCCACCAGAAGATGTTAAAATAATTAATGGAAGTTTTTCAAAAGTAGCTATTTCAATTGCTCTTGTAATTTTTTCTCCAACAGCACTTCCCATACTTCCCATCATTACTTCAGAATCCATTACACAAATAATAACTTTTTTATTATTTATATCACCATATCCAGTAGTTACAGCTTCATCTAAATTAGTATTACTTTTAATTTTTTCTAATTTAGGTATATAACCAGGAAATTTAAGTGGATCTCTACCTTTTAATGTTTTATTTAATTCAACAAAACTATCTTTATCCAATAAATTTTCAATTCTCATTCTAGAATTTATTCTAGAATGAAAACCACAACTAGGACAAACAAATAAGTTTTTTTCTAAGTCCTCTGTATAAATTATATTATTACAACCTTGACACTTACTCCACATTCCAGTTGGAATATTTGGTTTAGCTTCATTATCTTCTATTAACTTTACTGTACTAACAGTAATAAAATTTTTTTTATTTTTTCCAAGTAAATTCTTAATCATTATTATTCACCAACTCATTTGCTAAGAATGATGTATCATAATCTCCTTCTATAAACTTGTCATTATTTAATATTCTTAAATGGTAATCTATATTTGTTTTTATACCATCTACAACAAATTCTTCTAGAGATCTTTTCATCTTTTGTATTGCTTCTTCTCTATTACTACCATGAACTATAAGTTTTGCAACCATAGAATCATAACAATGTGGTATTTTATATCCAGAATAAATTGATGAATCTATTCTAACACCAAGTCCACCTGGTAAAACTAAGTTTTTAACAAGCCCTGGTGAAGGTCTAAAATTCTTATCAGGATCTTCTGCATTTATTCTACATTCTATTGAATGTCCTTGTATTGTTAATTCTTCTTGCTTTATACTAAGCTCTAATCCACTAGCTACACGAATTTGTTCTTTAACTAAGTCAACCCCTGTTATCATTTCTGTTATAGGATGTTCAACTTGAATCCTTGTATTCATTTCCATGAAATAGAAATTTTTATTTTTATCAACTAAAAATTCTATTGTACCAGCATTTTCATAGTTAACAGCTCTTGCTGCACTCACAGCTGTTTCTCCCATCACTTTTCTCATCTCTTCTGATAATATAAGTGATGGAGCCTCTTCAATTACTTTTTGATTTCTTCTTTGAATAGAGCAATCTCTTTCAAAAAGATATACATAATTATCATGACTATCACCCATTAATTGAATCTCTATGTGTTTTGGATTTTCAACAAATTTTTCTATATACATAGTATCATCACCAAAATTAGCTTTTGACTCCATTTTGGCACTATTATAATTATCAGTAAAATCTTTTTCTTCTCTAACTACTCTAATTCCTTTTCCACCACCACCAGAGGCAGCTTTTATCATTACTGGATATCCAATATCACTTGCAATTTTTATTGCATCTTCAATACTAGCTATAGTTCCTTCATATCCTGGAACTACAGGGACATCAGCTGATTTCATGATTTCTCTTGCTCTAGCCTTATTTCCCATAAGATCTATAGATTTCCATGATGGACCAATAAATTTTATATTACATTCTTCACACATTTTAGCAAATCTTGAGTTCTCTGACAAAAATCCGAATCCTGGATGTATTGCTTCTGCACCTGTAAGAACACAAGCACTTAATATATTTTGTATATTAAGATAGCTTTCTGCTGATGGAAAAGGACCTATACAAACAGATTCATCTGCAAGTTTAACATGTAATGCATCTTTGTCTATTTCTGAATATACAGCTACAGTTTTTATACCAAGCTCTTTACAAGCTCTAATAACTCTTACTGCAATTTCTCCTCTATTAGCAATTAATATTTTCTTTAACATATATACATCTCCAACCTATTGCATTGCAAACATTAATTCTGCAACACAAGCTATTTTGCCATCTACCGTAGCTGTAGCTTTTCCTATTCCAACAGGACCTCTTAATTTTATAATTTCCATTTCTAATCTTAAAACATCACCTGGAACTACTTGCTTTTTAAATCTAGCTTTATTTATTCCTGCAAATAAAGGTATCTTACCTTTATATTCATCCATACTAAGAATTACTATTGCACCAGCCTGTGCTAGTGCTTCAATTATTAGAACTCCTGGCATAACAGGGTGTTTTGGGAAGTGTCCATTAAAGAACTCCTCATTAGCTGTAACATTTTTATAGGCTACTATACTTTTTCCAACCTCTATTGATTCAACCTTATCAACTAGAAGAAATGGATATCTATGTGGTAAAATTTCTTTTATTTCCTGTATTCCTAATAACATAATTATCTCCTAACTTTAAATAATTCTGTACCAAATTCAACCATTTGCCCATTTGATACTAATATTTCAACTATTTCTCCAGTTAATTCAGCTTCAATTTCATTCATTAACTTCATTGCTTCAATAATACAAAGTGTATCCCCTACATTTATTTTTTGACCAACTTTAACAAATACACTTGAACCAGCTCCTGGAGCTTCATAAAATGTTCCAACCATAGGTGAAGTAATAACTTCAACATTAGAGTCATCTACACTTTTACTCTCTGATATTTCATTACTAATAACTTCTGTGATAGCATTTCCACTTGTAGGTGCAATATTACTCGCAGTAATATCTTCTTTCTTTGTTTCAATAGTATCTATAACTTTATTTTTACTTACTTCATTATGATTTCTTTCTAATGATTTATCCATTTTTATATATAAATTATCCATCTTAATTTCAAATAAACTAATACTAGATCCATCTATTTTCTCAATTAAATTTTCTACGTCTTTTAAATTCATAAGTGTCACCTCTAATTCCATTTCTTAAATATTAATGATACATTATGCCCACCAAAACCTAATGAATTAGTCATAGCATAATTTACTTCTTGATTTCTACCTTCACCAGGTACATAATCTAAGTCGCACTCTTCATCAGCTGTTTCTAAACCTATAGTTGCAGGGATAAAGCTATCATTAATAGTTTTTATACATACGATAGATTCAACTGCACCAGCTGCTCCAAGTAAATGTCCAGTCATACCTTTTGTTGATGATACTGGTATTTTATTTGCAATATCTCCAAAGCATAATTTAATAGCTTTAGTTTCTGTTTTATCATTTATAGGTGTACTTGTTCCATGTGCATTTATATATCCAATCTCTGATGCATTTATATTAGCTTCTGAAATTGCATTCTGCATAGCTCTTGCAGCACCTTCACCATCTGGAGAAGGTGCTGTTATATGATAAGCATCACTAGTAGCACCATATCCAACAATTTCTGCATAGATAAATGCGCCTCTATTTTGTGCACTTTCTAAACTTTCAAGAACTACTATTCCAGCACCTTCTGCTAAAACAAATCCATTTCTATTTTTATCAAATGGTATAGATGCTCTTTTTATATCTACTGTAGTTGATAATGCTTTCATATTAGCAAATCCTGCTATTGATGAAGGTAAAACTGCTGCTTCTGTTCCACCAGCTAAAGCCACATCTAAATATCCATGCTTAATTTGTCTATAAGCATCTCCTATAGCACTTGATCCACTAGCACAAGCTGTTACAACTGAAGCTGAAATCCCTTTAGTACCAAATCTCATTGATAAAGTTCCAGCAACACTATTAATAATTGAACTAGGTATATAGAAAGGTGATACTCTTCTTGGACCTTTATTTACTAAATTAGTAACTTGATCTTCGATTGTTTTATTTCCACCAATACCAGAACCAACAATTACTCCAACTCTAGTAGCATCTAGTTCTTTCATATCTAATTTTGAATCTTCCATAGCTTCATCAGCTGCTTTTATAGCTAAATGTGTAAATCTATCCATTCTCTTAGCATCTTTTTTTCCAATATATTCATCTACATCAAATCCATCAACAGTTCCAGCTATTTTAACTGTAAAATCTGTTGTGTCAAAATATCTCTCACTATCTATTTCTGAAATTCCACAAACACCTTGTTTTGTATTATTCCAAAAATCAAAAACATTATTTCCAATAGGTGTTATTGCACCTAGTCCTGTTATTACTACTCTTCTTTCCATTATAAAAACTCCTTACATTACCATTCCACCATCTACATTAATAACTTGACCTGTTATATAATTTGCTTCATCTGAAGCTAAAAATTTAACAAGATTAGAAACATCATCTACTGTTCCAAGTCTTTTAAGTGGTAAATTATTTTTAATAAAATCTTTACTTTCTTCTTTTAAAACTGCTGTCATATCTGTATCTATAAATCCTGGTGCTACAGCATTCACTGTTATTCCACGACTTCCAAGTTCTTTAGCTAATGATTTTGTAAGTCCTATTACTCCAGCTTTAGATGCTGAATAATTTGACTGCCCTGCATTACCGGTAACACCAACTACTGATGATAAGTTTATTATTTTCCCACTCTTTTGTCTAAGCATAACTATAGATGCTTCTTTACAACAATTAAATGTTCCAACTAAATTAACATCAATTACATCAGTAAAATCACTTTCACTCATTCTCATAATTAATCCATCTTTAGTAATTCCAGCATTATTTACTAAAAGGTCAACTGATCCAAACTCTTTTTTACATATACTTATTAATTCTTTAGCATATTTAGAATCTGACACATCACCTTTTACTAAAATTACTTTTGTACCACGAGCTTCTAACTCTTCTTTTATTTTTAAAGCATCTGCATCAGAACTTCTATATCCTATTACTATATTTACACCTTCACTAGCTAACTTATAAACTATAGACTTTCCTATACCTCTAGTTCCACCAGTAATTATAATATTTTTTGACATTATTAAATAACCTCCATCTGTTTCAATGTTTCTATCGTATTTTCAAAACTTTTTAAATCCTCTACATTTAAAACTGTTAGAGATTTATCTATTTTCCTTACAAAGCCACTTAATACTTTACCTGGCCCTATTTCTACAAATATATCTACACCTAAACTTTTCATATATTCTATATTATCAACAAATAATACTGAACTTTTCACTTGTTCTTTAAGTATTTCTTTTATATTATCATCACTTTTATATTCTGTTCCTTTAAAGTTAGACATAACTACACCTACAGGTTTATTTATATCAATGTTTTCTAATTCTTCAAATAAATTTGTAGCTGCTGATTCAAGCATTGAGCTATGAAATGGTGCAGATACATTTAATTTTATTGCTCTACCACCTTGTTCTTTTATCATTTCACTTGCTATCTCTAATGCTTTTAATTCACCTGAAATAACTATTTGACTTGGAGAATTGTAATTTGCAATTTCAACAATGCCTGGAACATTTAGAATAATTTTTTCAAGTTCTTCTTTTGAAAATTTAAGAACTGCAACCATTCCGCCAATTCCATCTGCTACAGCTTCTTGCATGAATTTTCCACGCTTTTTGACAAGCGTTACTGTATCTTCAAATGAAATAACTTTATTGTTTATTAATGCTGAATATTCACCAAGACTTAAGCCACAACTTATATCTGATTTTATACCAGCACTCTCTAAAGCTTTTAATATAGCCATATTTGTAGTAACAATACAAGGCTGTGTATATTCAGTTTTATTTAACTTATCTTCAGTATTATAAAAACAAATATCTGATACACTAAAACCAAGTTCTTTGTTTGCTATTTCAAATATATCCTTACTCACCTCAAATTTTTCATAGAACTCCTTACCCATACCTTCGTACTGAGCACCCTGTCCTGAAAATAAAAAAGCTATTTTACTCATATAAACCTCCTATTTTAAGTAAAATTATAGAGGCTAAAAAGCCTCTATATAATTATTTAGCTGCAGACTTAACGTAATCTATAGCATCTTTTACAGTTTTTATTTTTGTAGGATCATCTAATTTAACATCAAACTCATCTTCGATATCCATTATAACTTCGAATAAGTCTAAAGAATCAGCACCAAGATCATCAAAAGTTGTTTCTAATAATACCTTTTCCTCTTCAATTTCTAATTTATCACATATGATTGCTCTAATTTTTTCAAACATTTAAAATTCCTCCTGTATATTCTTATTTTTAATATTCTAAAAGTACAGAACCCCAAGTAAGTCCTCCACCAAAACCAACTAAAACTATTTTATCACCCTTTTTTATTTTGTTTGATTCAATAGCTTCTGTTAATGCAAGTGGAATACTAGCTCCTGATGTATTTCCATATCTATCTAAGTTAATAATAAATTTAGATAAATCTACTTTTAATTTTCTACTTACATAGTCTATAATTCTATAATTAGCTTGATGAGGTATTATATAATCAATATCATCAAGTGTATAACCCTTTTCAGTAATTACTTCTTTTATAGAACTTTCCATTATTCTTGTTGCAAATTTAAATACTTCGCCACCATTCATTCCAAGGAATCTATTATTATCTTCCTTCAAATCACTATAAGGATTTCTTACCCCTATATTCTTAGCAACTAACGAATCTCCTTTGCTACCATCAGAACCAGTTATTATATTTTCTATCCCAAGTTCTGTAGTTTTTGTTAAAATAGCAGCACCTGCCCCATCTCCAAATAATACACAAGTTGATCTATCAGACCAATCTACAATTTTTGAAAGTGTTTCTGCACCTATTACTAATATATTTTTGTATGACCCCATTTTTATCAAGCAATTTGCTATTTCTAAGGCATACATAAAACCAGTACATGCTGCATTTATATCTATAGCAGAAGCATTTATAGCTCCTATTTTATTTTGAACTATACTCGCTGTTGAAGGAGTATAGCTATCAGGCGTAATTGTTGCAACTATTATATAGTCAATCTCTTTCACGTCAATATTAGCCATATTTAAGGCGTTTTTAGCAGCATTCGCAGCTAAATCTGAAGTTTCTTCTCCAGTCGAAATCCTTCTTTCTTTTATACCAGTTCTGCTTTGTATCCATTCATCACTAGTATCTACTATTTTTTTCAAATCTTCATTTGATATAATATTATTTGGAACATATGATCCAACACCTATTATTTTAGAATTAAACATAGTAATTCTCCTTAAATTTGATCACTTGGATATTGCTCTTTGAAAAAGCTTATCATATTATTCAAAGCTCTTCCTAGTGCTTTTGATTCATCTTCTGTCATTGAATCAACTGTTGCTTTTATCATCTGTCTATGAAATCTTTGATGCAACCTATGTGCAAGTTTACCTTTCCTAGCAAGTTCTACAAGAACTACTCTTCTATCACTTTCTATTCTTCGTCTAGTTACATACTCTTTTTTTATAAGTTTATTTATAGCTGTAGTAAGTGTACCAACAGTTATATTTAAATCGCTTGCAATTTCAGACATAGTCCTTGCTTGACCATACCCCACTGCTTCGATAGTATGCATTTCTGTAACTGATAAATCAGCTAGCACCCCAGATTTCAATGTCTTTTGTTCTATCAGTAGAATGTCATTAAACACCTCTACAAATAATGAATTTAGAATTTCCTCGTTTTTAATCAATAAAGTCATCTCCTTACGATAGTTATTACTTATACTATAATATCAATATTATAAGGATTTTTAAATAGACTAATATACTTTGATTGTCAAAACAATTACTTTGATAATCAAAATATACTATAAACAAAATATATTGTCAATACATTTTTATATTTTTCCAAAAGAATTTCACTATTATTTTAAACATTATTAAGGTTTTTTATACAAAAAAGAGAAAATAACTTAAATTATTAAATTATTTTCTCTTTTTTCTTAAACATCCTTTGGATCAAAAGAAATTATTAAATTTTCTAAATTTGTATTTAATGTTCTATATTTAACCTTAGAAGCATCAAACATTTTTTTTGAAGCTTTCACTATATCAGTATCTTTATATTTATCAGATAAATATATAACTTCTGAAATACCTGATTGTATAATTGCTTTAGCACACTCATTGCATGGAAATAATGTAGCATATACTTTACAATGTTTTAATTCTTTACCTATACTATTCAATATTGCATTTAATTCAGCATGACATGTATAAGGATATTTAGTATCTAAAAAATCCCCTGTATTTTCCCATGGGAAATCTGAATCTGAACAACCAATAGGAAGACCATTATATCCTATTCCAACTATTTTATTATCTAAATCTACTATGCAAGAACCAACTTGAGTATTAGGGTCTTTACTTCTTTTTGAACTTATAAGTGCAACACCCATAAAATATTCATCCCAAGAAATATAATCATTTCTTTTCATAAAATCACTCCCTTTAATATGTATATCTACTTCTTATTCTAAACTATATATATCAAATAAGAAATAAAACCATCTAAAATAAATTAGATGGTTTTAAATATTTTATTTTTTAAATATACCAAGTGGTTTTCCAAGCGGTAAAAACTCTCTATTAAAGTGTTTATTTAATACATTGGCAGCACATCCATAGAATGCAACTAACGAAATTAAAATTTCTGCTATTCCAGCTAAGATTTTAGTGAAATCCGCTGCAATTCCAAATGCATTTAATGTTAAACCTATAAATAAAACATTTATTAGTGAAAATATTATTAGTAATACTTTATTAGTTTCTACAGACCCTATAGTCATAAATGCTGTAAATATTAAGTATCCTAAGAACACAAATCCTAATTGTCTTGTATCTACTTCTAACTCACCAAAAACACCTAATTGTATAAACCACGTCATAGCCATTCCAAACCAGAATAGTGCGTATGCTCCAAATGCAGTAGCACCAAAAACATTATCATGCTTGAAATCATTAAGACAAGCTATTAATTGTGCAAAGGCACCTAAAAATATTGCCCATGGTATAATTAAAGATGTACCTTCTGTTATACCTAACTTTTGTGATGATGCAACTAGTGTGATAATTGCAAGACCAAATAATCCTATTGCTGACGGATCAGCAACCTTTATCTTTATTTCATTATTCATTTTGTCCCCCTGTGTGTGTATCCTTGTTTTTTATTCAACTCATAAGCTTCTACATTAAAACTAACAAAATACGACATTTTTTTCAATAGAAATACCCTTTTGTTAAATAAATATTGTTTTACTTAAAAAAAGGGTAACTTTATTAATATTTAGGTCTTTTTATTTTTAAACATAAAAGCTCTTTTTATAGTAAGAAAATCTTCTATATCATTTAAAAAATGTAATAATTGTGCTCTGTTTTCAAATTCTTCTCTAGTTTTTGGAAGTTCCATCTCTTTAAAATACTCCCTCAATCCATCAAGTTCATTAAGTAATTTTAAGCAATCATTATTTTCACTCATATTATAAGAAATTTTCTGAATATATTCTGATATTATAGTAGTTTGCTCATACGATTTATAAAATTTATCAAAGTGTTTAAGCATTTTCTTTATAATATTAAATTGTGCTTTACGCATTAAAATATAATCTAGATAATATGTATTAGCTTTAAGCAAATTATTATTCATTATAGATGTAGCCTTTTTTTCACTTTTAAAAATTATATTTTCAATTTCAAAAAAAGTTACTGTAACCTTGCTATCTATACAATGAGTTAAAAGCCCTTTACTCATTTCAGAAATTATGATCTTAAAACCAAGCTCTATTTCTTCTTTATGTTTTAAATATTCTTTATCAAATGATGGCATAAATAAATTAGCTATAAAAGCTACTCCTATTCCTATTATCATTAGTAAAAATTCATTTATTAATATCCCACTCCCTATATTAGTAGCAATTAATATATGATTAGATAGGACAACTGCTGCAACCATTCCTTCTTCCACTTTTAAATATGTAGTTATTGGTATAAATATTATTAAAAACAATCCAAAAACCCAAAATGAATTTCCAAGCAAACTATATATAAGCATAGATATTAAAATTCCTAAACTACATGCTAAAAGTCTATTCTTACTTATTTTAAGAGCTTGTCTCTTTGTGCTCTGTATGCTTAAAATAGAAATTACAGCAGCAACAGTACCATATTTAATACCAAAATGTTGACATATAGCTAATGATATCATTGCTGATATAGCCATTTTAAATGTTAAATTATATATGTATTTCATCTTTCCTCCAACTTATAATAATTCAATAGAACACGTAAAGCAATATTATATATTACTTGTTATACATAGTATCTTTTATCCCAATATAGTCTATATGAAATACTCTTTATCTTCAATTAAAATTGAAAATTATAACTAAAAATTAATAAAGCTACATATAAGTTTTATTAACTCATATGTAGCTTTGCTTTTAATATTTAGTTTTTAATAGATATAATCCTCTAGCAACAGCTCTTTCACCTGAAAGTTCTCTATCTCCAGAACGTAATATTTCATCTATACTTTCTAAGTTTCTACTTCCTTCACCAACTTCTTTTAAAGTACCAACTATTATTCTAACCATATTAAGTAAGAACGCATTTCCTTCTACTGCTATACAAATAAAACCACCCTCATTTGTTATTTCTATAGAATTTATTACTTTTACTGTATTCTTATTTTTAGATTTATTAGTAAATCCTTTAAAATCATGCTCTCCAACTAATAGTTTAGCTGCATCTTCCATTTTATCAATATTTAATTTCTTCTCAACATGCCATGCATATTTTTTAGCAAATACATTTCCACATTTAGAGTTATCTATTTTATATAAATATGTTTTTGTTTTAGCATTATATCTTGCATGGAATTTTTCTTCTACTCGTGCTACTTCCATAATAACTATATCTTCTGGTAGGTACATAGTTAAATAATCTAATATAACTTTTTCTTCTAAATCTCTTCTAGCTTCAAAACTTGCAACATATTCAATTGCATGAACACCTGAATCAGTTCTACTTCCACCAATTACTTGTATATTTTCCTCAAATAATTTCCCAAGAACTGTTTCTATTTTTCCTTGTATTGTATTAATATTAGTTTTTTGCTTTTGCCATCCTAAATATCTTGTTCCTTCAAATTGGATTTTTAATTTATAATTCATAAATTTTCTCCTATCGTCTATATGTAATAAAAGAGTATCCTTATAATAAGGATACTCTTTCTTATTTATATTATATTACTTTGTAGCGTAATTATCAAAGTATCCTTTTATTAATATAATAGGTGTACCTTTATCTCCACTACCACTCATTAAGTCACATAAACTTCCAAGTAAATCAGTTATTTGTCTAGGAGTTGTTCCTAAAGCATCATTACCAATTTCACTTTGGTCTTTTTTAGCATTAATTTTTTCAATTATCTGCTCTTCTCTTGAAATACCTTCTACTAAAGTATTATCAGCAATATATTTGATTTTAATTTCATTAGGAGTACCAACAAGTCCTGCTGTAAATCCTGGTGAAACTACTGGATCAGCAAGCTCCCAAATCTTTCCTACTGGATCTTTGAATGCTCCATCACCATAAACCATAACTTCTATATTTTTAGAAGTTTTTTCTTTTAATATTGCTTGTATATCATAAACTAACTCTTTACTCTCTCTTGGGAATAATTTTATTGAATCATCAGTTGCCATATTTGACCCAAGTAAACCGTAATCTGAGTTAAATCCACTTCCATTTACTGAACTATTAGCTATACCATCTAAAGTAAGAACTTTTGCTCCAGCTTTTTCAAGTATTCTTTGTGTTCTAAATCTCTCATGTATATTACAAACGATAGCTTCATTTGTATATTTTAAAACTGTTCTTGGATCATTTGTTAAGAATACTTCTATATTTTCTTCTCCAACAACTTCCTTGTACATATTAATATAATCTATTTTTGTGAATGGGTGAAGAACTTCTTCCCCAAATATTCTTCTATAATCTGCTTCTGTTAAGTTATCTGTATAAGGGTTAACACCTGCATCATCCATAACATCAAGATCCATTAAATGATTTCCAACTTCATCAGATGGATAATTTAAGAATAACTTAATTTTCTTTCCTGTTAATGCTATAGCTTTTAATATTGGTGAAAATCTATTTCTACTTAAGATAGGGAATACAACAGCTATACTATCTCCCTTGAATTTACTATTTATATCTTCTGCAATATCTAATAACTTTATATAGTTACCTTGTGATCTTGCTACTAAAGATTCTGTAACTCCAACAACATCACCATCATGTAATTCGATATTATCATTTTCAACTGCTTTTAAAAGTGAGTCAACTACAATCTCCTTAAGATTATCTCCCTGTTTTACTATTGGTGCTCTTACTCCGATTGCTACTGTTCCGATTGTTCTCATTAATAATTCCCCCTCAGTATAAACTGAATTTTAAATTTCAAACACATAATTCGTGTTTGTTTGTTTTACAATTATGATTATATCTCCATTTTTATCTTTTTACAAGCTTTTTTCTAAATTAATACAAAATATTTTATTTTATACGCATGTTATACGCTTTAAATCATTTGAATGTTCGTTAATTTTGAATTACATTCTTATTTTACCCCAATATAAAACTTTTATTCCTATTTATTTCTACTGTTCATCAATTAGCTCCATTTTTTATTTTACATTTCAACTATAAAATAAAGATACAGTAATGATAAGTAGTTATAGTATAGAATATACACTTAATTTAAGCTATAATTTAATTATTAAACACAAAGGAGGATTTTTTTATGAGTTGTTCATGTAAGGATATAAAAAATGATGGTCAAAAAATTGCAGATTTAGTTAGAAGTAAGGGGTTTGAAAATAATAAACCAATGGGAGAGATAGAAATCATTTGTGATTGTGGTAATTTTTTCAAAATGCATACTTTAGTTTGTAAATGTACAAAATGTTCTATGACTTTTGCAGTTACTCCATGTAGTTCAAAAGATAA
>NZ_CAMQRY010000059.1 GCF_947036855.1 uncultured Clostridium sp. | reverse complement strand
TGCGACCAAATCTATAAGCCGGGTCCTGTATTAGACAATCATCTATCTACGACTATTGTTGCCAATAGCCTCTAGCGACACACCCGAAAACAGAGCGAGCTACTCCTAAATGTTTTCCTATTCGGTCTTGCTTCAAATGGGGTTTACATAGCTATAATGTCACCACTATACTGGTGCGCTCTTACCGCACCGTTCCATCCTTACCTAGCATGCTAGGCGGTTTATTTCTGTTGCACTATCCTTAGGGTCACCCCCACTGGCCATTAACCAGCATCCTGCTCTATGAAGCCCGGACTTTCCTCCCCTTATTTCTAAGCGGCGATTGTCTGACTTACTCGCAAGGAATATATTATCATAAAGTTATATCTTTTACAATGTAAAATATTTACATCACTTTTTTCATATAAACAAAACTCAGTATTAAAGTTATAATTAAAGCTATTGGAAATGTTAGTACAAATGACATTATTACAAACCCCAAAAGACCTATACAAGCCTTTTTAACAAGTTTTTCATTATTACTAGCATTTATTTTTTTAACTTTAAAAACTTTACCTTTTTTATTTGAAAAAACTTTTTTTATATCACAAAATAATTTTGAAAAATCTTTTTTTATATCTGAATATTCATCATAAACTCCAGTTTTTTTCTTACTTTTAGATTTTTTATTTCCTCTATAAGAATCTTTTTTATAATCATAAAAATTATACTTATCTTTTCCCATATTATCTAAATCCTTAGAATTAATTACTACATAATATGCAAGATATAGCTCTTTAAGTTCTTATATTTACTCACCAACACCAAAATCTGTATTTTCAAATAAAACTTCTATATTCTCATCATTTCTTAAATATGAATATTCTTTTTCAAACCATTTTATAAGTTCTTCATCTCTTTTAAATTTTGTTGTATTCTCAGTCCAAATATTAATTGTAGCCTTTTTAAACTTTGTTTCTACAATTTCTATATCTCTTTTAACCATCTCTTTAGTTTGTCCCTGTATTCCAACCATAAGACATATCGAATCATAAAGACTACTAACTTCTTCTAAACTAGAAAAATGAATATTCTTTATTAAAATATCATTTCTAAATTCATCATCAAAAGTTTCTATTCCTGTTTTAAAGAGAACTTCAACTCCTTTAAAGAAATCTTTTATTTCCTGAAGTCTTTTTCTATAACACCAATGTGCCTCAAAGTATAATCTTTTTATATTTTTTTCTTTAACTATTCTTCTGATTTCTTCAAGGTCTTCCATAGGAATTTCAAAAACACTTCCCGAGTTTATAACCTCAAGAACTCCTAACTCCCCTGTTATTCTTTGTAAAATAGGTTTATTTACATCCCTTATCTCACATTTATCTTCTGAATTATCAGATATATAATCACAAAAACTACATTTTCCCCATACACAAGGAAAACTCTTTAACAAAACAATCTCTCTCTCGTTTTTACCACTTATAATACTATATCTATCCATGCTATTTCACACCTTTACTTTAGTTTATTTTTCATTGAGCTTGTCATTCTTTTCATCATAATTAGTGCAAGACCTGTACAAACTATTTGGTTTCCATAATCAGTAACAAATTGCATAACAACTGCTGCTGGTACTGGAGGTATTCTTAATATCTGATGTAAGAAAATATAAATATAAGTTGATGCTGATGGTGTAATTCCTCCATAAACATAAACTGTAACTATTGAGCTAGTCGTACTTACAAATAATATAACTATAAGCATAGACCAGAACATTTTCTTCATATCTATCCACCCTTTTTTAAAAAGCAGACCTATAATAAGTCCATTAAATATCTGTACTGGTGCATAGTAAAATGATGATGGGTCAAAAATAAACCCTGACATAACTGAACCAAGAACCCCAACTATAATTCCTTCAACAGGACCCATAAGCATTGCTATAAGGTTTGTTCCTATTGCATCAAGATAAATTGGGATTCTAAATGTCATAGCTATAAATGGTGCAATAACATTTATAGCTATTCCGATTGCCATTAAGGCAAGCTTAAAACTGTTTGATTTTTTCATGGTATTAAAACTCCTCTTTGATTATATTAACCATTGAGGAACTGCTTAATACTAGAGTGTCTATTGTTTTCTAGCATAGGTTTTTAACATTCTGTTTTTTATTGTTATAAATCCAAATTTAAATTTAAATAAAGTGTCTTTTATTAAAATTAAACCTAAAAATGCCGCAACAAGGAATAAGCCTTGGTACAGCTACAGTTCCTAGTTTTTTATAGAAGGATGGTTCCGAACTTCTACTAGGCTTATGCCTAGATTTTATTTGCTTTTAATACAAATTATATTATATCATCTAAAGATTTATTATCAATGTATTTTACAAATAATATTTATTATAATTAAGCTTATAACTTTCTCTTTATATACAAAAAGGAAAATACATTTTTATATGTATCTTCCCCTAACTTCTATAATAGTCCTAATAAACTTTATTTTCTTTTACTATATTTAGAAATCAATTTTATAAAAATTTATATGGATCTTCTGATTTAGTTGATATAATAAATTCAATATTTTCTTCTAAAGCTTTAAGTTCATACTCAAGTTTTTTATTTACTTCGATAAGAACTGGCCATTCTGATTTAAAATGCCCTATATCAAGTATAGCCATCCCCATTTCAGTATAATCTGAAACGAAATGATAAGTTGTATCTCCTGTTATAACAAGGTCTGCTCCTTTTTTTATAGCATCCTCAAAATAACTTTGACCACTTCCGTTAATTATAGCTATTTTATTTATTTTTTTATCAAGTTCACCAGAATATCTAAGATTCTCAATAGAAAAAGTTTTTTTACATTTTTCAATAAGATCTTTAAGTGTTACCTCTTCTTCTAAAGTTACAATTCTACCAATACCAGCACTACTATCAACCTTATGTCTATCAATAATTTCTTCTGACTTAAAACCAAGCATGGTAACAATAGTATCATTTATTCCTTCTCTAACCGAATCCCAGTTAGTATGAGCAGAATAAAGATTAATATCATTTTTTATAAGCTTTATAATTTTTCTACCAAGTAAAGTTTCTGTTGTAATACTACTTGGCTTTTTAAAAATTAAAGGATGATGAGTTAATATTAAATTAGCTCCAACTTCCTTAGCTTCCTCAATAACTTTATCAGTACAATCAAGAGCTAAAAGAACTTTATTTATTTCTACACTTTTATCTCCAACCATAAGTCCCACAT
This sequence comes from uncultured Clostridium sp., assembly GCF_947036855.1. Taxonomy (GTDB): domain Bacteria; phylum Bacillota; class Clostridia; order Clostridiales; family Clostridiaceae; genus Sarcina. Next base: position 12,083 of record NZ_CAMQRY010000059.1, on the reverse strand, counting down.
TATCAAAATCCTCTTTTAAATGTGGTGGTGCTATCTTTTCTATAACTTCTATAAATCTACTAAGTAACATAATCAAACCCTCCTAAAAGTCCATTTAAACCCATCTACTTAAGTAATAACTCTTTTAATATATCTATTTTATCTGAAAGTTCTTTTCTCTTAGCCCTTGCAAGGTCAGTATCTTGATTTATATGGCTTATAACTTTCTCACATCTTGAAATTTTACTTTCAATATAATCATTAATTAGTGGATGCTTCTTATTTAAAAGAATCGGACTTACCTCATAATAAATACTATCCTCAAACTTTAAGTTTTCAGCATTTTCATCATACTTAACTTTAAATAGCTCATAGTAAGTTCCCTCATCTAAAATTAAATCTTCATCAATAATTTTATATTCATTATTATATAAAAACTCTCTTAAAACCTCTGGGTTTTGAGCTGGTTGTAAAATCATAAAATCATAATTTTTAACCTTATTAATATCAGCAAGTATTATATCTCTAGTAAGATTTCCACCCATACCAGCCATAACAACTCCATCAACCTCATTAATTTTTAAAGGCTTTAATCCTCCACCAAGATAACAATCTATTTTACTACTAAGTCCATCAAAACTAATATTCATTTTAGCTTTATTTATAGGCCCTTTATTAATATCAGATGCAACAGCCCTCTCACAAATACCTTTCTTAACAAGATATATTGGTATATATCCATGGTCTGTTCCTATATCTGCTACACTCCTGCATTTATCTACACTATCTGCTATTGCTTTTAATCTTATGCTTAATTCCATTTTAATTCCTCTTTCTACAAAATATTTTTCTAAAATCATTACTGTAATTATATCATAACTTATGTATATTCTTTTTAGTAAAAATAAAAAAGGCTCGCAATATGCGAACCCATTTTTGTTCAACAACAAATAAATATTATTGAATATATATTAATCTAAATAATCTTTAAGCTTTTTACTTCTACTAGGGTGTCTTAGTTTTCTAAGAGCTTTCGCTTCTATTTGTCTAATTCTCTCTCTAGTAACATTAAACTCTTTACCAACTTCTTCAAGAGTTCTAGCTCTTCCATCATCAAGACCAAATCTTAATCTTAATACTTTTTCTTCTCTTGGTGTAAGAGTATCAAGTACATTAATTAATTGCTCTTTTAATAATGTGAAAGCAGCTGCTTCTGCTGGAGCTAATGCATCATCATCTGGAATGAAATCTCCAAGATGTGAATCTTCCTCTTCTCCAATAGGAGTTTCTAATGATACTGGTTCTTGAGCTATCTTAAGTATCTCTCTAACCTTATCAACTGGCATATCCATTTGCTTAGATAATTCTTCTGGAAGTGGATCTCTACCAAGTTCTTGTAATAATTGTCTTTGAACTCTTATTAATTTATTGATAGTTTCAACCATATGAACAGGAATTCTTATAGTTCTTGCTTGGTCAGCAATAGCTCTTGTAATCGCCTGTCTAATCCACCATGTAGCATATGTTGAGAATTTATAACCTTTTCTATAATCAAACTTCTCAACAGCCTTTATAAGACCAAGGTTACCCTCTTGAATAAGGTCTAGGAATAACATTCCTCTACCAACATATCTTTTAGCTATACTTACAACAAGTCTAAGGTTAGCCTCAGCAAGTTTCTTTCTAGCAAAAACATTACCTTCTTCAATTTTCTTTGCAAGGTCTACTTCTTCTGCTGATGAAAGTAATGGAACTTTACCAATTTCTTTAAGATACATTCTAACAGGATCATCAATAGAAATACCATCTGGTACAGCTATCTCAAGCTCCTCTTTATCTTCTTCTTTGTCACCTTCATTAATAACTTCAACACCCATTGACTCAAGTACTTCATATATTTGTTCAATTTGTTCTGGTGTTAACTCTACCTCTTCAAGCTCCTCCATTATTTCCTTATAAGTTAATGACCCACTCTTCTTACCTTTGTCTATTAACTTCTTTACAATCACCATTCTAGCATTTTGATCTTTTTCTTCTGTCTTAGCATTTACACTTGCAACTTTTGTTTTATCTTTCATGGGTTTGCCTCCTTCCGATTTAAGAACCATCTACTTCTTCAAACTCCTTAGTTTACCTTGTATTTCTTTTGACTGTTTTAAATATAATAAGGATGCAGCTATATCTCCAAGACGTTCGCTATCCTTTAAATTCTTCATAATGACTTCATGTTCATTCTTAAGTTTTTGAGTTCTTATATTATAAATATAAGTTTTAATAAGACCTTCAATCTCAGATACTTCTGGCATCGGAACTTCTCTAATCTTTAAAATTTCTTTTATAAGACTTGCATCCTGTGCTTTAACTTCTAAATTTGAATGTATATTTTCAAAACCTTTTTCAGATATAACATCATCTATCAAGGAATAAATATTTTTATATAAATCATCAGTACAATCATCAATCAAAAATATTTCTTTTATAAAGCTATAGTTATTCTCGTCTAACATTAGAGAAAATATACTTCTCATTGCTTTTATATAAGCAGGTTCTATATATAATTTTGTTCCATAATATTCCGTATTATTCATATTTTTATTATTTTTATTAAATCCATTAAGTTTTGTCTTTAAAAGATCATACAATGCCTGCTCTTTAATCCCTGTTTCCTCAGAGATATTTTTAATATAAATATCCTTTTCAACAGGATTTATCTTTGCAAGCACCTCTGTAATTCTATCGCCATACTTAACTAAATCCTCTTGAATTTTTAGATTTAACCCTTGCTTTGCAACAGAAAGTTTATATTCAATAAGCTTCTGTGCATTTTTTATAAGATTTAAGAAAGCTTCCTTTCCATTAACTCTTACGAACTCATCAGGATCTTTGCCTTTAGGTATAATTAAAACCCTTACGTCTAATCCAATCTCTGTCAATACATCTAATCCTCTAAGTGTAGCCATTTGACCTGCATTATCTGCATCATATGCAATAATAACTGTATCTGCATATCTTCTGATAAGTTTTCCCTGATTTGTTGTCAAGGCTGTACCAAGAGATGCAACAGCATTCATAATTCCATACTGATGAAGTGAAATACAATCCATATAACCCTCAACCATAATAACTGTTCTATCTTTTATACCATTATTTTTAATTGCAAAATTCAAACCATATAAATTAGTTCCTTTATCAAAAACTAAAGTTTCTGGTGAATTTAAATATTTAGGTTTCGAGTCATCTAAAACTCTACCACCAAATCCAATGACATTGCCATAAATATCAAAAACAGGGAACATGACTCTATTTCTAAATCTATCATAAGAAGTTTTCTTCTCATCATTAAAAATTACAAGTCCCGTATCTCTGATTACATCATTGTTTAGTTTTTCTCCACTTATGTTCAAACTTCTTAAAAATCCTAAAGTTTCACTCCAACCATCCTTAGCATACCCTATGCCAAACGACCTAAGAGTTTGTTCTGTTAAGCCCCTTCTATAAAAATACTCTTTAACTTCTGTATTTCTTTGAAGATTCGCAAAATAATGTCTTGCTGTCTCCTTGTTAATTTTTCTTAAAAGCTTTTTCTTCTCATCTCTTGGATCAGGAGCACCACTTTTAAAATCAATATTTATAGAAGCCTTATCTGCTAGATATTTAACAGCTTCAACAAAATTTAAGTTTCTCACTTTCATAATGAAGGTAATTACATTACCTGCTTCACCACAACCAAAGCACTTAAAAATTTGTTTTTCCTGTGAAATACTAAAAGATGAAGTTTTTTCATTATGAAAAGGACATAATCCAGAAAAGTTTTTTCCAGACTTTTTAAGTCTAACATATTCAGATATAACATCCGCAATGTCATTTTCTTCTTTTACTCTTTCAATTATTTCTTCTGGAATTTTCAAAAAACTCCCACCTTACCTTTAAACTTTTTATCTGAACTATTACTAATTCGACATTAAATAGCAAAATCCTCTTTTTATTTCAAAAAACTTTATTTTTTTTTGCTTTTCCTTTATTTTTGTCTAATTAGTAACTTTTAAATCATTTTATTAAAATTTTTTTAATCTTACATTAATTCTAATACTCTATTATTCTAGCCTTGTATTATTTATAGTTTGTAATATTAATCGTTTATATGTATCTTTCAAACAAATTTATAAGATTATTTTAATAAAACTTCTTCTTCCTTTTTATATTATTCTATAAACCTCTTAAAAATCCTTTTATTTCTTGATTATAAGTAAATTCTTTCTATTTCCTCCTTCTATCTAATTAAATCCCCTTATTAAGTATAATATTTTATACGCTCTAATATGTATATATTAGGTAACTTTATCTAGGAGGATTTACATGAATGCTAACAAGAAAAATATTAGCAGTGAAAAAGAGCTTTTAAAAGTAGCTATTGACCATATTCTTCCAGAGTATGATATAAAATTTAAAAGCATAGAACAAATAAAATTAAAAGAAACATTAAAGCATAGGGCTGTTTATAAAGTTTCTAATGATACAGAATCTTACTGTCTAAAAAAAGTTTATTTCAACGAGGAAAAATTACTTTTTATGTATTCTGCCATGCAGTGGCTTCACCAAAACAATTTTAATGTTCCAGTACTTATGAAAACTAAACAAGGAAATAGATTTGTATCTTACAATGACTTAATTTTTATACTAACCCCTTGGGTTCCTGGTATAAAATGTGATTTTGATAACATGGAACATCTAATAATCGCATCTAAGAATCTAGCTTTAGCTCACAATACTAGTAAAAACTTTTTTCCTATTGAAGGAAGTTATTTTAAAAAAGGATATGACAATTTATACATATCTATAAATAAAAGATTTAACAAACTACTCACTTGCTATAATCTTGCAAACAAGAAAAAAGATAAATTTTCTAAAATCTATCTTGAACATTTTGATGATAATATAAAACTTGCACGCTTTGCAACTGAAGTAGCTTCAACTATAAATTTAGATAATCTTACTAAATCACTATGTCATGGTGATTATGTAAATAAAAATTTACTCTTTGATGATAAAAAAATATATATGATAGATTTTGATAAATGCTCTTGTGATTATTCTATGGCAGATTTAACTTACTTCCTTAGAAGACTTCTTAAAAGGAGTGATACTAACTGGGACTTTGCAACTGCTAAAAATATAATTACTGCCTATAATGAAAATAATAAATTATCAGAAGATGATATTAAATATATTATGGTTTACCTTGCTTTCCCACAGAAATATTGGAGAGTTTCTAGAGATTACTTTGCTAGTATATCTAAGTGCAACAAAAAAAGTTCAAGAGAATCTCTTCTAGGTACAGTTTCTAAAACTCCTAATCAGATAATGATGGTTGAAAAATTCAAAGTTTTCTTCTTAGACGAATTTAATATTAAGTTTTAAAAAGAGGGTGCAAATCAAATTTGCACCCTCTTTATTATCTTGTTTTTTATTTTTTATTTTTAACTTGTGCTTGTGCCGCTGCAAGTCTTGCAACTGGTACTCTAAATGGTGAACAACTTACATATTCAAGTCCAAGGTCATGACAGAATTCTATAGAAGCTGGATCTCCACCATGCTCTCCACATATCCCAAGTTTAATATTAGGTCTTGTCTCTTTTCCTTTTTCTACTGCAATTTTCATAAGTGCACCAACACCAATCTGATCAAGCTTTGCAAATGGGTCTTGCTCGTAAATTGAGCTTGTATAGTAATCATTTAAGAACTTAGCTGCATCATCTCTTGAAAAACCAAATGTCATTTGTGTTAAATCATTTGTTCCAAATGAGAAGAACTCAGCTTCTTTAGCTATTTCATCAGCTGTAAGCGCTGCTCTTGGTATTTCTATCATTGTTCCTACTTTATACTCTAAAGTAGTATTATGCTCTCTCATAACAGTCTGTGCTGTTCTCACAACTATTTCTTTAACAAATGCAAGTTCCTTAATCTCTCCAACTAATGGAATCATAATTTCTGGAACTATATTATACCCTTTAGCTTCTTTAACAGTTATTGCTGCTTCTATGATAGCCCTTGTTTGCATTTCTGCTATTTCTGGATATGAAACTGCAAGTCTACATCCTCTATGTCCCATCATTGGGTTAAATTCATGAAGACTATCTATTGTTGCCTCAACTTCCTCAACACTTAAATCCATTTGAACTGCAAGGTTTTCTATATCTACTTTAGCAGTTGGTAAGAACTCATGTAAAGGTGGGTCTAAGAATCTAATTGTTGCTGGTTTATCTTCTAAAGCCTCATATATCCCAATAAAATCTTCTCTTTGCATTGGTAAAAGTTTTTCAAGTGCTACTTTTCTTTGCTCTATATCTTTTGATAAAATCATTTCTCTTACAGCTGCAATTCTATCTTCTGCAAAGAACATATGCTCTGTTCTACAAAGACCAATTCCCTCAGCTCCAAAACCAACTGCTTGTATTGCATCTCTTGGTGTATCAGCATTACTTCTAACTTTTAACTTTCTTATTTCATCTGCCCATGCCATAAATATAGCAAAGTGTCCACTTATTTCAGGTGTTACAGTTTGAAGTTTTTCACCATATACATTTCCTGTTGAACCATCTATTGAAATAAAATCATTTTCTGTTAATACTACATCACCAATTGTTACAGTTTTTTCTTTCTCATTAACTTTTAAAACTCCACAACCTGCAACACAGCAAGTTCCCATACCTCTAGCAACAACTGCTGCATGTGAAGTCATACCACCTCTTACAGTTAGTATTCCTTGTGCTGCAATCATTCCTTCAATATCTTCTGGAGAAGTTTCAAGTCTTACTAAAACAACTTCATCACCAGCTTCTTTTCTATTTTTAGCCTCTTCAGCTGTAAAGGCAATTTTACCACATGCAGCTCCAGGTGAAGCAGGTAGACCTTTACATAACGCTTTAGCATCTTTTAAATTATCTTTACTAAATGCAGGGTGTAATAAAGTATCAAGTTGCTTTGGCTCAACCTTTAATATAGCCTCTTCTCTTGTAAGCATACCCTCTTCTACTAAATCAACAGCAATTTTAAGTGCAGCTTGAGCTGTTCTCTTACCATTTCTTGTTTGTAAAAAATATAACTTACCATCTTCAATAGTAAACTCCATATCTTGCATATCTCTATAATGACCTTCAAGCTTATTAACTATAGCCATAAATTCATCATAAATAACTTTATTTTGATCTTCAAGTTCTGATATAGGATTTGGTGTTCTAATTCCTGCAACAACATCTTCACCTTGTGCATTCATTAAATACTCACCATATATTCCTGTATCTCCAGTAGCTGGATTTCTTGAAAATGCAACTCCTGTTCCTGAAGTTTCACCCTTATTACCAAAAACCATTTGTTGAATATTAACAGCTGTTCCCCAAGCTTTAGGTATATCATTAAGTCTTCTATACACAACTGCTCTTGGATTATCCCATGATCTAAATACAGCTTTTATTGATTCAATCAATTGTACTTTTGGATCAGATGGAAATTCTTCGCCTCTTTCTTTTTTGTATAAATCTTTATATCTAACTACTAACTCTTTTAAATTATCTGCTGTTAAATCTGTATCAAATTCAACATTATTCTCTTCTTTCATCTCATCTAGCAAATCTTCAAATAATCTTTTTTCAACATCCATAACAACATCTGAAAACATTTGAATAAATCTTCTGTAAGAATCATAAGCAAATCTTGGATTATTAGTAAGTGTTGCTAAAGACTCTGCAGCCTCATCATTTAATCCTAAATTTAAAACTGTATCCATCATTCCTGGCATAGAAACTCTTGCCCCTGATCTAACTGATAAAAGTAATGGGTCTGTCATTGAACCAAACTTCTTCCCTGTAACTTCCTCAAGTTCTGCAAGTTTTTTATCAATTTGTTTTATAACTTCAGAAGTTATAACCTTACCATCCTCATAATACTTGTTACAAGCCTCTGTTGTTACAATGAAACCTTGTGGTACTGGTATCCCAAGATTAACCATTTCGGCAAGGTTTGAACCTTTACCACCAAGCAAGTTTTTCATACTTGTATTTCCCTCACTAAAAAGGTATACATATTGATTATTTTCCATTTAAACATTCCTCCATTTATTAAGAATTTGCATAAATATTATTGCCTTTATACTTTATATTATTACTTGGGTAATACTACTTATTCTTAAAAATGGAAATTAATTTATTCTTTTTTTCCAAGTTTCACTAATAATCTCGTTATATTAGTTTTTGAAACTTTACCTATTATTTTATAAAACTTTTCATCTTCAGTATTAACTTCCTCAACCACAGGTATAGAATCTATCTCATGATTTATTATCTTTGTTGCTACATCAAAAGTATTATCATCAATTGTTGCTGTTATTATATTAGGCATTCTAGTCATTATCACACCTACTGGAACTTTATATATGTCAGTCCCACCTATTGCAACTTTTAAAAAATCTTTTCTTGAAACAGCCCCTGTAAGTTTCCCGTTATTCTCAACAAATATTGTCCCTACATCTTTTAAAAATAAATATACAATTGCATCATGTACCATTGTATTTTCTTCTATAACACTTGGTTTTGACATTATCTCCCCAACTTTTATATTACTTATTTTCTCATAAACCAAACTATTAGAAGGCTTTTCTGCACAAACATATCCAACTTTAGGTTTAGCACTAAGTATACCAAGCATTGTAAGTACAGCTAAATCTGGTCTAAGTGCAGCTCTTGTTACTCCAAGTTTTGATGCTAATTTTTCAGATGTAACTGGTGCTCCAGCTTTTACTAAAATAACTATCTCTTCTTGTCTTTTTGTTAATTTCATACAATTACCTTCTTTCCTAAAAAATTTAAGAGGAATACTATCTTATAAATTTATCAATCAAAATTTCAATTTCAAAATATACAACTTAGTTATTCCTCTATTTCAATATTAAATTACTCTACATTTTCAAAATTTACGGTATATGAAAAACCTGTACTCTCTTCGACCTTATGATCTTTTGAGCCTTTCATTGACCTTATAGTATCTATCACACTAGATTTCATGTCTTCATCTCCATCTCCATGTTTTGACACTATATTATTTGCTTTAACCTTTATATAAGTAGTTGCTATTCCCGCAACATTTTTACTTTTCTCTTTAATCCCAATAGCTTTTTCTGCTACAATTCTATTTAATATCTCAACAGTTCCATCAAGCTTTGTAACTTCTACAGTTAATTTTGCACCAACTATAGCAATTGCTACTCCAGCTAAAATAGGTGGAAGTGTTATAGCTATTACACTAGCTGCAATTCCAGCATTGACTGGTAAATCTAAAAGTGTATTATCTTCTTTTTTAATTTTAATTCTTGATATTGTTCCTTTGTTTACAAGGGACATAATAAAGCCTTTAAATTCTTCTACACTTTCTTCTTTTTTCAGCTTTTTCTCATCAACTTTTAAATTTTCTTCTAAAATCTCTGAATTGTTTTTTTCTTCTATTAGTATTATTGCATCTAGAATATCTCCATCTGCATTTTCTAAAGCTTCTTTTGCCTCTTTATAAGTTACACTAGTTCTTTCAATTACCTTGTCAACTTTCTCAAGTGTTATTTTATCCATGATAATCACTCCTTAAATAAATTTTAACATATCTAAGCTTTTAGGTCTTCTTGTATAATTATTTGAAATAATTGCCTGAGTTATCTTAAACAATTCTTTTTTCATATCTTCATTCAAATTAACTCTATAAACTTTGTCTAAAGTTGCTTTATTTAAAAATCTTAAAGCACTAAAGGATGGTCTACTTATATAAAGTCCATTAACTTTATCACACATATCACAAACTCCACCAAAATTTGATAAGTTTATATATGTTGAACTTTGTATTTTCTTTTCACAAGAAACACAAGTATCAAAATTAAGTCCGTAACCTGTTGCTTTCAATAATTTAAGTTCAAAAGCTCTAGTTAAAAGTTCATAATCTAACGCATCTGTATCTAAAAGATATATTGCTGTTACAAACTCTTTATAAAGCTCAAAGTTTTTTTCTTCATCCTCTGTTGAAATATCTATAAGTTCACACAGGTAAGTTGAATATGTTAGCTTTTCAAGATTTGTTAAAAGCCCTTGAAATGAATTTCTAAGTTTCCCCTCAGATAACCTACACATACCTTTGCCTTTAAATAAAAGATAATCTCCAAAGCTAAGAGGAAGAGTGACTGAAAACAAATCACTCTTATTTCTTTTAGAACCTTTAGCTACTGCAGATATCTTCCCATATTGCTCTGTATAAATCCATATAAGCTTATCATGTTCCTTATAATCCAAAGCTTTTATAACAATTCCGCTTGTTTTTAAAAGTCCCAAACGAAATCCCCCCTTTAATTACTTCTTATATCCAAGTTGCTTTAAGAATGTATTATTATCTCTCCATTCTTTTCTAACTTTAACCCAAACTTTTATACTAACCTTTTCTCTTAAGAACTTTTCAAGTTCAAATCTAGCTGCTGAACCTATCTTCTTAAGTGTTTGCCCATCTTTTCCTATTATGATTCCTTTATGTGAATCTTTTTCACATATTAAATCTACTTCTATCTCATATCTACCATTTGGAGTTTGCTTCATCTGAATTACATCAACAGCAATTCCATGTGGAACTTCTTCTGATAAACATCTTAAAGCTTTTTCTCTAACAATTTCTGATACAACAAACTTTTCTGGTATTTCTGTTATCATATCTGCTGGATAATATTGTGGTCCTTCTGGCATATACTTAACCATAAGTTTTACAAGTTCATCAGTATTTTTCCCTTTAAATGCTGATATTGGAATTATTTCAGCAAATTCATATTCCTTAGCATATTGAAGTAATGTTGTTGCAACCTTCTCATGTTTAACTTGGTCTATCTTATTTAAAACAAATACAACTGGAGCTTTTTGTGCTTTTAATTGCTCTAATATGAATTTATCTCCTCTTCCAAGTTCTCCATCTGGAGTAGTTAAAAATAATACTAAATCTACTTCTTTAATAGATGAAGTTGCACTATCAACCATATATTCACCAAGTTTATGTTTTGGCTTATGTATTCCTGGAGTATCAACGAAAACTATTTGATAGTCCTCACCTGTTAATATTGTTTGTATGTTATTTCTTGTTGTTTGTGGTTTATTAGAAACTATTGAAAGCTTCTCACCCATTAATAAATTTAATAATGTTGATTTTCCAACATTAGGTCTTCCTACGATTGTTACATATCCTGATTTGAACATTTAAATCCTCCTTAGTTTTTAGCTATTATTTTTTTAAATCTTTACCTGTGAATGCACCTGGTACAATCTCACCGATAGTTGTTTCAATATATTCATTCTCTGATTTTACAATATAAATTTTCATATTATTATCTCTTGCAAACTCTACCATTACCTGTCTACAAATTCCACAAGGGTATGTAAAGTTATTAACATCTCCAATTAAAGCAATTGCCTCAAGAGTTCTTGCTCCAGTTGCAACTCCGTTAAATATAGCAGTTCTTTCAGCACAATTAGTTGCACCATATGAAGCATTTTCAATATTGCACCCTGTATATACATTTCCATCTTCAAATAAGGCAGCCGCTCCTACTTTAAAATCTGAATATGGGCAATATGCTTTTTCTCTTGCTTCTATAGCCATTTTTATTAATTTTTCTTTCATTATTAATGCCTCCAAACGTTTAGATATTATAAAATATACCCTATTTAATCAAATAGGGTATATTAATTATAGCACTAATTTATTCTTTTATGAATTTTTTTAATTAAATATATTAAATATAATCATTGTCACAGAAATTCCAAGAATTGCTCCAACAACAACTTCCTTAACTGTATGCACTTTTGAATCAACTCTGCTCTGCGCTGTTATAAGTGCCATAAAATAACTTAGCATATAAATTATTGGTTCATTTGCTATCAATGAAATACAAGTAGCTATTGAAAATGCAATTGCACTATGACCAGATGGCATTCCACCTTTAAGTGGTGTACCCTCTCCCCATATAGCTTTTGCTATTACAGTTAAAATTGCTACTATCATAATTACTATAAAAATTAAGTAATGATTTTTATCCT
>NZ_CAMQRY010000058.1 GCF_947036855.1 uncultured Clostridium sp. | reverse complement strand
TTCTTAATTATTTTTCCTGTTACTTTATTAACTACAGTTATTTTAGCTGAACCATAAACCAAAATATTATTTGTTAATTTAACTATATTTGAAGTTGATCCTAAACTAACAGTCTTATTAAAATATTTATACTGGCTATAAGCATTACCTTTGTAATTTATATCAGCATTCATAGTATATTTTATACTGTTACTTGAATTAGCTTTTAATTCAAATTCTCTAGTAAACCCTATAACATTAGTTGGAACTGTCCCACCTGTATATTTAGTCCAATGGGCTTTTATATAATCATAATTTTCATTAATAATATTAGCACTAGGTGATTCAAGCATCTCTTTATCTTTTTGTGTTGCTTTACTTTCCGTTATATAATAAACTACTCCATCTGTAGGTAAAGTACCTATACTTGAACTATTTAAACCACTATCTGTCTTTAACTTATGTGCCATATTATAGTTACCCAAGTTAGATGACATCGTTATTATATCAGCATTATTATCCGTTGTATTAGATAATGTATGATAAATAGTTGCTTTTTTATTTTTTAAAATTGATACACTATTCATCGCTGTATATGATGTTGAAGGTTTATTTATATTAAAGTTAAATGTACCATCTCCATATCCTAAACTATCAACAATTTTATTATTATAATTTAACTTAAGATTTCCATTATCAGAAAATATATAATTTACTTTATAATTATTTTTATATTCAAGAATTTTTATAGGGATATTTAAGTGATACGTATATTGACCTCCATTTATAAGTTGTTTTTTAGTAAATATAACTTTAAGAGTATTTCCTTCTTTTTCATACTTCAAAGTGTTATTATCTGAATCCGTAATATTTCCAACAATACTAAATGGTCCATTTATTTTAAAAGTTAATATACTACCTTTTGGAATATACTGGTCCATTCCTTTATTCCCTGTAATAGTAGAACCTTGTCCTAGTAAAACGCTTAATGGTTGCACTTTTCCAACAGCTGAGTATGGTAATACTCCAGAAGGATAATCATTAAATATTAAGCTTGAATTCATTGATCGTACATTACCTCCAGTAGATAATCCACTAGAATTGTTTCCATATCTTACAATATCAGCTGATTCTCCACCATCTGTTAATATGACTCCATTATTTAAACTTATATCATGATCTTTATTATCACCTTTTTGTAGTTCTTTGACTGTATTAGAATCAGTTGATATTATTTTATTATATTGAAGTATTTGCATAGCTGCTGGATATACCTTTGAATACTCTGATGAATTTTTACAAACGATACTAGTTATATATCTATTAGATAAATCAATTTTACCATCTACTGGTTTATTATTAGATACTATAACATTTAAATTTGGAACAGGCTCACCTTTAGCAATCATAGCTTTTATTTCTGAAAGTGTATATCCTTTTCCTTTTTCAACTAAATCTAATGTATTTTTTACATTTTTAGGTGCGTTTAAAATATCACTAGGATTTAAATAATAATATTTAGCATTATTAGGTAAGTAATTCATAAGATATTTATCAAAAATTAAATATCCATTTATTCCCGCTCCATTTGCTCCTAACATAACAAACTGTTTATCTGTTACTGTACTATTTAAACCACTTGCTTTAAGTGATGTAGAGAATGATTGTGGATGTAGATCTCCATATGCCTTTGTATTTTGTACTATAGAAAGAGAACCATTTTGGACAGGTATAAACTCACTTTCTGAATTAGTATTATATTCTATAGTATTACTATAAAGTGGATCATTATTCTTCAACTTAACACTACTAGCATTCCATATAGTTGTAGCAGTTAAATTACAAGCTACTTTAATTTTCCCAACAGTTTTTATTACTAAATCTTTTTTTATACTTTCTATATTTCCATTTTTATAATCTTCTAATGCTTTTCCTTTTAATGTTATTTTATAACTAACTACGCTAGGACTTCCCCCTGTTTTCTCAACAACTATATCCTTATTAGTTGATACAATATCAAAATTAGAAGCTTCATTAATTATAGAGTTACTTGCAGTTGTATTTAGATTAACTCCTACTGTTACAGAGTCAATATCATTTTTTATTGTTGTTGATTTATAAGTAGATGCACTAACATGCTTTTCATTAGCTAGTACATTTATTAATGGAAACATATCTGATGGTTTAAATGTAAGATAATATGAGCTATTATCCTTTTGTAACATGGGTTTTAATCCCATAACTAGTATACTTTTATTAGTTATGTAACTTACCGGCAAGTTAACTGGCTTAACTATTTTTTCTCCATTTTCTAAAGTAACTACAAGATTCATTTTAGGAAGAACTCCTTCTTTCCAAGTTCCCCATACTTTAGCACTACCATTTAGCATACCTGTAGATGATGATGTTACATCTGATATTGGTGAATTAGTAAAATTATAAAAAGTTGTTAATTTATTACTATTTTTATTTGGATTTGCTTCAAAATATTTTTTATCGAAAGTTATATCTTTTGAATCTGATGACCCATTTATAGGTGCTATATATGGTGTTCCAAATTCTAAGCCAACGCTTTTAACCTTATATGATGAACCACTTAAACTTGTTAATGAAAAAGGTATTTGCCAATGAACTACATTTCCATTAAGCAGAATTTTTCCACCATTATTAAATATTTTCCCTGGATAATAACTAGGATTACTCCCTTGTGAACTTATATTAGAACCAGTCTGTGTGGTTGTAGCATTTCCAACTTGCACCTGTAAATCTTTTTGTTCATTTAATATAGAAGAAGCGACTACTGCTAAATTAGTACTATTCTCTTTTATATCTACTATATCTTTGTTCACTTGATTAGATTTACTTTCATTAACCTTTTTATCTATTTGAGTAGTTTTAGATTTTTTTATATTATTATTTTCTTTTTCATTTACAGTATTATCTTTTTCTTTTTGTTGAGTAATTTCTTTTGAATCATTTGTATTTGTTTTTGTTTCAGTTCTATGAGGAGCTGCAGAAACATAAGTTCCTGTACCATTTGCTATAGTTGCACCTGCTAAACCAATCACCCCAACACTATTAAGTATTTTGTGTTTCATCTTATTTTCTCCTTTATTCAATTATGAAAATAAATTTTCATAATTATTTTTATATACTATATTTTAACAATTTATATATATTAAATTTTATATTAGATGTAAAATACAACTTTAATGTTGTTAATAGTTAATTTTCTCATTTTCAGGTAATTATTCTCTTATTAAAATATTTTTTTAGCTAAGAATTTAAATTTAATAAAATTTTCAATTCACAATATTTAATTACTACACTATTCCTATTTAACAACGCTACCAAATTACTCTGCATCTTTTACATATCTTGAAATTCCATTTCCACCTTCGTAAAATCACCTCTATCTCGAGTTATCTGCTTTCTCTGTAAATTCTTTAAGTTTTCTAAAGTTGTAAATCTCCTAATCTTCTATCCTTCATTACGCTTGTACTTTGTGTCACTACTATAACTTCTGCTAATTTCTAGCAGTTCAGCTATATATCACTATATAAGTTGTAATTAGAAATTTAATTCTTATAAACATATCTACTAGATCTCCCTAGGTAAGAGTATGCACTTTGATCTCATCTATCTGCATCATTTACTTATTGTTATTTTAGATAGTTTTAGATTTTTCTTTATTTAGCAAGCTCGTCCATAACAATCAGCCTCAAATATGATTTGTATACCTTAGACCAAGATTTCCCCTTAAGCTTCCTTCAGATTCCATCTAACGATAGTTCCCCTTACTCTTAGCTAGTAGTTGGCACTATCACCACATACATCCTGACTTTCACTTACTACTTCATGCCTATGTTAATCACACTAAACAAAAAAACAAAAAAGCAAAAAAATAATACCTAGCACTGGCTAGGTATTATTTTTCCTTTCTTCTTTTTAGTTTTATTTCAAATTTTTTAAACTCCCCTTCTTCTATTTTTCTATATATTCCATAAATTTTTTTTTCACACTACCACCTTTTAATCTACTAACAGGAATATTTCTTTCATCTTTTAATACAATATTATAGCTACTAATTTTAAAAATATACTTAGGATTTACTATGTATGCTCTATGGCATTTTATAAAATTATATTCTAAAAGTACTTTTTCTACATCACTAATTTTTCCATAAAACTCTATTTTACCACCTATATATTCAACAATTATAATTCTATTTCTAACCTCAAAATAAATTATTTCGCTAATATTAATCGTGTATATCTCTGAATTTTTTTTTATTACAAATTTTTTTTTATTATCTTTAACTAAATCTACTGCTCTTAAAAACTGTTCTTGAAGCCTATTCTTATCAATAGGCTTTAATATATAATTAAGTGCACCTATATCATAAGCATCAAAGACAAATTCTTTTGTACTTGTAATAAAAATTATATCTATACTCTTATTTAGTTCTTTAACTTTTCTACTAAGTTCTATTCCTGTCATTTTATCCATAAATATATCTAAAAACATAATTGGATATTTTAAAGGTTCTTCCTCTACAACTTCTAATAACTCTTCTGCTGAATTATAACTTTCAAAATTTATTTTTACATTCATCAAACTTACTTGTTCCTCTAGTATTTCAAGTATTGCACAAATATAAACTTCCTCATTATCACAAATAGCTATATTTAACATTTTATCACCTTCTTTACATTTTTATCTATTCATATGGTATATAAATAAGAGTAGTAAAAATATAATCTTTATTTTCGAATTTAACATTACCACTATACTTATTTACAGTGTTTTTTATACTCTTAGTCCCAAATCCATGATTTTGAATATCTACCTTGCTTGTTTTCATAATGTTTATTTTATTTTCAATAGTACTAGCATTATACATTTTTATAACTAAACTATTACCATACTCTCTAACGCTTAATTTTATAAACCTTTTTTTCTTATCACTTATCTTTAGATTTGATTCAATTGCATTCTCTAAAATATTAAAAAATAATGTTGATATATCATAATCATCTATCTTTAAATTTTCACTAGCAATAATATCAAATTCATAACGAATATTCTTCTCCATACATTTTTTTTGTTTTATTAAGCATATCCCATTTAATATATAATTTTCACAAATTTTCTGTTCTTCTACTTTTTTAATCTTATCACTCAAATTATTTATGTACTCTTCAACCTTCCATATTTTTTTATTACTAATTAAATATTGAATCGTATACAAATGATGATTTATATCATGATAAAGTATTCTCTTCTCTTCATTTGTAATATTAGTATTCTGGAAATTCTCATTAATTGATTTGAGTTGCCTGCTACTATTATTTTTATAAGTTAAATATTTTTTAGCATCTAAATTTATTTTATATAATGCCATAATCATAAAAGCAGCTAAAAGTATTATAATTATATCTGTGAAACCAACTAACGTTCCACCAAGTATATAATTGCGTTCAAGCATTATTCCACTAATGCTTAAGCACATAAATATTATTATAAATAAATTTATTCTATAGCTTTTACGTCCTTCAAAAAAATCACAAAAGAAATATCCACTTTTCCAAAAACCAAATAAATTTATTTCTACTCCAAGATATATTATTATAAATGCTACAACAAAAATACTATGGCTATAACTAAATATAAAATTTTCTATATCACCTTTAAATGAACAGAGTACTATTGTTCCGGATATCAAAAATGCATTTATAGTAAAAATAATAAAATACATAATCGCTAAATAAATTAATTTTTCTACTAATTTATTTTTATAAATAAATATTGTAAAAAATGTATACGCTATTATTATAGGTAGTATACTTAATTTTGCAACTATACTACTGAAAATTGCAACTAATATCATTAACACTAAATATACATAATACTTTCTCTTCTCATATGTATGTTCTAATATGTAATTTGTTTTTAGTGTACTATAAATAAGTATTATAAAAACAAATATTACTGTCCCTAAATCATAAAAATACATATACAAAGCTCCTATTAGTTTATTTTAGCTTAATCTATTAACTTAAATTAAATTAATTAAGCTATATTTAAGATTTCAATTTTTGATTATAACAAATGAATTACTTTTAAACAAATATATATATCCTTACATATAACTACTATTTTAAAAATTAATAATATTACTATCTCTATAGATATAAATTAATATGTTTTTTTGCTTTCTTTTATAAAATACTTCTACTATAATAACTATTTTGTAAATTTTTATTCAAATTTAAATATAAAACACTCTAAAGCTTTTACCGATTGAACCATCATAGAACAAACTTTTTCATAGTTAACTTCTTCTATTTTTATATATAGTTCATCCATAGCACCTCTACTTGTATTATCGACTATTATTAGAGCTTTATTTTTCTCATCATTTATTTCTTTAACAGTAACTTCAAATTCATTCTCTAAATATTTTATAATTCCCTCAACACTATCTTTCTTTGAAAAATAATGTTTTTTCTCACAATTATATATCATTCCTGGATGGTCAAATATTTCATATTCTATTATTTTTTCTTCCATTTTATTTCTCCTTTTATCTTTTGTTATAACTTAAATTTTATCATAAAAAAAGGAAACTAAACAAATTATAGTTTCCTTAATTAGAATTATTATATTTTATAGAATCTAAATACTGTTGATTTGTTATATATATCTCCTACATTTAAAATAGATTCTTCTTTGAATTTTTCATTATAAGCTATTGGTTTACTTTGCGTTTCAAGACAAACTCCATATCTTCTTTTAAGCTCCACATTATTTAATCCTTTTATTCCATCTGGATAATTCATTGTATATATAACAACTGTATTATTATCTGTTGTTACTTCTAACCCTCTTCCTGAAACCGAATCTTCTAAAATCATTTTCTTTTCACCTATAAGATTAAAAGGATTGTCATATCCTGCTCCAAGTTTTATTTGCTCATTATCAGAATCTATATCTTGTCCTATTTTCTTTTTCACAGTAAAATCAAAGGCAGTATTTTTTGTAGGAATTATATTTCCTGTTACTACACTATCCTTATCAATTTCAAGAATACTATCTGAACTTACATATAAATCATGATTTTCTATTCCATATTTATAGTTTCCACTTAGATTAAAATATGAATGATTTGTCATATTAACAAGTGTTGTTTTATCCCCTTTTGCAATATATTCTATCTTAAACTCATTGTCTGAATTTAAACTATATATAACTTTTACACTTAAATTTCCTGGGTAATTTTCTTGCCCATCTTCTGAGAAATATGAAAGTATTAATCTTGATTCTTCTTTTGATTCTATAGCTTTTACATTCCAAAACTTCTTATTAAAGCCATCATTACCACCATGACAATTACTTACCACATAATTTTTATTTAAGTTTATCTTATTTCCATCAATAGTTACTTCCCCATCTGCTATTCTCCCAGCAGTTCTTCCAATTAATGCACCATAATATGATGGATTTTCAAAATAATCTTCTATATTATCATAAGCTAAAACAACATTTTCTTTGTTTCCATCTTTGCCTGAAACATTTATTTCTCTTATAATCCCACCAAAATCTAAAATTTTAACCTCAATATACTTATTTCTTAAAGTATATTGATTTATGTCTTTACCATCTTTCTCATATACTTTCTTAACTTTTATACTCTTCAAAATTATGCCCTCCTAATTTAGTTCCAATATAAATTTATCAAATGCCTTGCTACCTTTTTCATCTAGTTTGAAAACTCCACAGTGCATTAAAACTTCTAAAAATACTTTTCCTATTTCATCTTTAACTATTTTTTCTACATTAACCGTTGTTATAACTTCTCTACTTTTTATCTCTTTAATCCACTGCTCATGTCCTTTTAATTCCTCAAGTTTATCTTCACTCTCTGATAAAAGATATTCTTTCATTATTTCCATCTCTTTATCTAGTCTTGATGGAAGCACAGCAAGTCCCATAACTTCTATAAGTCCAATATTCTCCTTTTTAATATGATGAAGTTCTGTATGTGGATGATATATTCCAAAAGGATGTTCCTCTGTCCTTTTATTATTTCTTAAAACTAAATCAAGTTCAAACATCCCATCCTTAAATCTTGCAATTGGAGTTATTGTATTATGTGGCTCTTTATCTGTAAAAGCAAATATATCAACAGCTTCATCTGAATATCCTCTCCAGTTTGTTAAAATCATATCTGCAAAATCTGCAAGCTTTTCTCTATTCTCACACCTTGTTCTTATAACAGTAAGTGGCCATTTAACCTTTGAAATTTCAATATCTTCATATCCTTCAACTGCATATAATTGAATATTTGGAGCTTTATCTAAAGCAAATGTATAATTTCCTGATTGATAATGATCATGAGTTAAAATTGAACCTCCAACTATAGGTAAATCTGCATTTGAACCAATGAAATAATGCTGAAACTTATCTACAAACTCTAAAATCTCTGTAAAACTATCTTTATTTATAGACATTGGAGTATGCTCATTCTTTAAAATTATAGAATGTTCATTAAAGTAAACATATGGTGAGTATTGCATAAACCACTCAGCGTTATTTAAATTCATAGGAATTAATCTATGATTACTTCTTGATGGATAATTAAGTCTTCCACTATATCCCTCACATTCTCTACATAATAAGCACTTTGGATAATCCCCTTGTGGCATTTTTAAAGCTCTTTCAATTTCAAGTGGATCTTTCTCTGGCTTAGACATATTTATTGTTATATCCAAATTACCAAACTCTGTTTTTGTAACCCACTTTAAATCTTTTTTAACTCTTTCTCTTCTTATATAATTTGTATCTCCACTAAATTTATAATAATTATCAGTTGCTTCCTTTGGGCTTTTTTCATATAAACTATAAAAATCTTTTATAACTTCTGATGGTCTTTTTATAAGAACTCCCATAATATTACTATCCAAAAGTTCTCTCTCTGTTACTGTATTTTCTATTAATTCACTCTGAATAGCCCATTCTAAAATACTTTCTAATATACCCTCTATATTTTCATAGCTTAAATCCATTGATGTATTTTCTGTATAAGTATCTAAACCTAAAATAAACATAATTCTATTTTTTGAAAATACTACATCCTCTCTCTCTATCAGTTTTTTATCAAGTCCATATGTTATAAGCCTATCTATATCTCTATTTATATTCATCTTTAAACCCCTCCTCTTAAATTAAAACAAAAAAGTCCCATATAAAATATGAGACTTTTAAAATTAAAGCTTTCTAGCACCTTCTCCAACTTCTACAACATAAAAAGTAGCTTCATATCCTATAGCCTCTTTATACTTTGCTCCAACTAAGCTGATAAATTTTTCTACAAACTCTTCTTTAACAAGAGCTATAGCACATCCTCCAAATCCAGCACCTGTCATTCTTGCACCAATAACTCCTTCTGCCTTTTGTGCAATTTCTACAATAGTATCAAGTTCTATTCCTGTAACTTCATAATCTTCCTTTAAAGATTTATGAGATGCATTCATAAGTTTTCCAAACTCTTCTATATTATTATCCTTTAAAACTGCTACTGCTTTTATAGTTCTTCTATTCTCAAAAATAGCATGCTTTGCTCTCTTCTTTTTAACTTCAGATTTTATAGCTTTAGAATACTTTTCAAATTCAGCTTCATTAAGTTCTCCAAGTGTTTCTAAATCAACAACATCTGTTAAATCTTCAACTGCTGACTCACACTCACTTCTTCGCTCATTATACTTTGAATCAGAAAGTCCACGCCTTTTATTAGTATTAGCAATAACTATCTTCATTCCATCTAATTTAAAGTTTACATACTCATGTTTAATTTTATTTGTATCAAGGAACATAGCCTTATCTTTTGCTCCCATAGCAACAGCATACTGATCCATAATTCCACAATTAACACCTATAAATTTATTCTCTGCTTCTTGTGATAATAATGCAATTTCTTTATTAGAAACTTCAAACCCATATAAATCTCTAAGTATAATCCCTGTTAAAACTTCTAAAGAAGCTGAAGATGAAAGTCCTGCTCCATTTGGAATATTTCCAAAGAATAAAACATCAAATCCTGAATTAATAGTCATCCCTTTATTTGCAAAAGCCCACATTACCCCCTTAGGATAATTAACCCAATTATGCTCCTTAACGTTTACAAGAGCTTCTAAATTAAATTCTATAATTCCAAGTTCATCAAAATTCATAGAATACATTCTTACTTTATTGTCATTTCTTTTTGCTACCACAGCATAAGTACCAAAGTTTATAGCACAAGGAAAAACATTACCACCATTATAATCAGTATGTTCGCCTATAAGATTTACCCTACCTGGTGAAAAATAATTTTCACTAGAACCATAGCCAAAGACTTCTTCAAACTTTTTATTAATATCAACCAAAATTTCTCTCATAAATATCCCTCCTAAAACTTCCTTCACCTTATTATCGTACAAGCCTATAAATTATTTATATTCAAATAACTTACAGGCTATACAAATTTTTAATTTTTATTAAATTATCTTACAAGCCAACCACCATCAACTGCTAAAATATGACCATTTAAATAATCTGAAGCCCTACTAGCTAGGAATACAACAGCGCCCATTAAATCGCTTGTTTCTCCCCATCTATCTGCTGGAATTCTTGAAAGTATTTCTGTATTTCTTTTCTCATCAGCTCTAATTGGAGCTGTGTTTGCAGTAGCAATATATCCAGGTGCTATTGCATTAATTTGTATATTTTTACATGCAAGTTCATTAGCAAAAGCTTTTGTAATCCCTGCAACAGCATGCTTACTAGCAGTATATGGAGGCACAAACTTTCCACCTTGGAATGAAAGCATAGAAGCTATATTTATAATTTTCCCACTTCCTTGCTCTACCATAACTTTAGCAAAAGCCTGACTTAAATGATAAACAGCATTAAGATTTATATCCATAACAGCGTCCCAGTCTTCTGCTTTATATTCAAGAAGTGGCGCTCTTCTAATTGTTCCAGCATTATTAACTAAAATATCTGCTTTACCAAACTGTTCCATAGTTTCTTTAACTAACAATTCTCTATCCTCTACCTTAGTTAAATCACCTTGTACAAAATGAACTTTTCTACCTTTAGCTTCAACTAAAACTCTAACTTCATCCCAATTTTTATCGAATGTACTTATTACTAAATCTGCACCAGCCTCAGCAAGTGCTACTGAATAAGCAAGTCCAATCCCTGTATTTCCACCAGTTACAATAGCAACCTTATCTTTTAGTCCAAAAAAATCCATTGAAAAATCAAAATTTGTCATCTATATCTCCCTCCTACTTTAACCTATCCATTTCTATTGCATCCATATCGTTGAATGTTTGATTTTCTCCACACATTCCCCAAATAAATGTATAATTACTTGTTCCAACTCCTGAGTGAATTGACCAACTTGGTGATATTAAAGCTTGCTCATTTTTAATTACTAAATGTCTTGTTTCCTCTGCCTCTCCCATAAGGTGGAACACTCTTGTATTCTCTTCCATATTGAAGTAGAAATAAACTTCCATTCTTCTCTCATGAGTATGACAAGGCATTGTGTTCCAAGCATTCTCTGGCTCAAGCATTGTAAGTCCCATAAGTAATTGACAACTCTCACAAACTGCTGGATGAACATACTGATAAATTGTTCTCTCATTTAAACTTTTCTTCTCTCCAAGCTTAACAGGATTAGCATTAGCAAACTCTATCTTAACTGTCTTGTATTCCTTATGAGCTGGTGCTGAGTTAATGTAAAACTTAGCTGGATTTTCTTTTGAAACTGACTTAAAGCTAACTTCTTTAATTCCTTTTCCTATATATAATCCATCATTTGAATTTAAATCATAAACTTCGCCATCAAGAATTACACTTCCAGCTCCACCAATATTTATAATTCCCATCTCTCTTCTCTCAAGGAAGAAATCAACGCCCATTTCTTTTCCTGCTTCTAAAACAACTTCTGTTTCAACTGGTTTAACCCCACCAAATATAATTCTATCAACATGGCTATATGTTAAAGCTATCTCATCAGCTCTAAAAACTTCTTCCATTAGGTAATGTCTTCTAAGTTCCTCAGTTGTATATCTTTTTGAATCCTCTGGGTGGTTTGCATATCTTATATCCATTTATATCTATCTCCTTTTATTTATAATCATTTTAAGTAAGTATTTATCTCTGTGCCAATATAATTAGCAAGTACTATGCCATCTTTTAAATGCTAGTATTTAAGCCATTCTCTATTTCTTCAAAGACACTATAAAGCTAAAACCATGACACTAGACACAATTTAAATGGCATACTAATTGCTTTAAATATCTAAAGTGACACTCTAACATTTTCTATAAAAGTAACACTATATAATAGGAAACTTTTATAAAGAATATCTGAGCTTAGATAAAGTTTTGCTTATATCTGACTAATTAAATAAAATAACTATTTATAATTTGGAGGATTTAATAATGAATACATTTGAAATTAAAGAAGATTTCTATTTAAATAATGAAAAAATTAAAATAATCTCTGGTTCAATACACTACTTTAGAGTTGTACCAGAATACTGGCAAGATAGACTAGAAAAACTAAAACTTATGGGGTGCAATACAGTTGAAACTTATGTACCTTGGAACTTCCATGAAACACATGAAGGTAAGATAGATTTTACATCTAAAAGAAAAAACTTAGTTCACTTTATAAAACTAGCCGAAAAGCTTGGACTACTTGTAATTTTAAGACCAACTCCATATATCTGTGCTGAATGGGATTTTGGTGGACTTCCTTACTGGTTACTTAAAGATAAAAATCTAAGAATCAGAAGTAATGATGAAAAGTTTTTATCAAAAATTGATAAATATTTTTCTGTACTTCTACCACTTGTTACTCCACTTCAAATGACCGAGGGTGGAAATATTATAATGATGCAAATCGAAAATGAATATGGTTCTTTCTCAAATAATAAAACTTACCTTAGAAATATGAAAAATCTTATGACGAGATATGGTGTAACTGTACCATTATTCACATCAGATGGAGCTTGGCAAGAAGCACTTGAAAGTGGAACTCTTATAGAAGATGGAATACTTCCAACAGCTAATTTTGGTTCAAGAACAGAAGAACAATTTGGAGAACTTCAAAAATTCATGGATAAAAACAATATAAAAGCACCTCTTATGTGCATGGAATTTTGGATTGGTTGGTTTAATAATTATGGTACAGATATCAAAAAAAGATGTCCTAAAGAATCGGCTATAGAATTTGATAAAATGCTTAAAATGGGACACTCAAACATCTACATGTTCCATGGTGGAACAAACTTTGATTTCTTTAATGGATGTAGCTATCATGATGGTATAGACCCTCAAACTACTAGCTATGACTATGATGCACTTCTAACTGAATGGGGTGATGTCACTGAAAAATATATAACATTTAAAGAAGTTATAAAAAAATATAGAACAGTAGAAGAATTTAAGTTATCTACACAAATCAAAAAAATCAACTATGGAAAAATTGAACTTTCAAGGAAAGTATCATTATTCAATACACTTCATACAATTTCAAAAACTATACAATCAGATAGAACTCTAACATTTGAAGAATTAAACTCTGGATATGGTTATGTTTTATATAGGCTTAATATAGAAGGTCAAAGAAAATATGAAAAATTCAAACTTATAGGAATGGATGATAGAGCACAAATATTTGCTAATCAAAAGCATCATTCTACTCTGTATAAAGAAAATTTCATAGGTACAAATTCAGAGCTTATTTTAGAAAATGAAGGTACTAACACTCTTGATATACTTGTAGAAAACCTAGGAAGAATAAACTATGGTGGCAGTCTTTTAGACTCAAAAGAAAGCAAAGGAATCAAAGGTGGTGTAATGCTTGATATCCATATGCATTCTGATATAGAACATTACCCTTTAAATCTTGAAAATATAGAAAAAGTAGACTTTTCACTTGGATATAAAAAAAATACCCCAGCCTTTTATGAATATAAATTTGAAGTTTCAGAAAAAGGAGATAGCTTCCTATCAACAGAAGGATTGTCAAAAGGTGTAGCTTTTATAAATGGCTTTAACCTAGGTAGATTCTGGGACAAAGGAATAAATAACTATCTTTACATCCCTGCTCCACTTCTTAAAAATGGTGAAAATATAATTATAATATTTGAAACAGAAGGCAGATATCTAAATCAAATTGAGTTAAAAGATACTCCTACTTATAGATAAAACAGAGCCACTCAACAGCGAGTGGCTTCTATTATTTTCTTATACAAATTGTATTATAGTTAATATCCCAAATATTAGCCCTATAACAAAAAATATTATTCCTATTATTTTTCCAAGTAAAATACCACCTTTAATACTAACCTTATCATTACTCTTTGTTGAACTAATTCTAAATTTTAAAAGAGTTCCTCCAACTATTAATCCAAACCATGCAAATGAACCATAAGGAAATGACTTTATACCATTTGCCATATATATAATATTTAAAGCTATCATTCCGACAAATCCAATAAGTGATAAGATTCCAATACAAATACCATTTTTCTTAAACTCCTTATCAAAAACACTTAATTTCTCTAAGCACTCTGGGCAGCAACATTTGAAATTATCAAACTTCCCTCCAAATCTTAATTCAAGTGCAATCTCTTCTTCTGAAAGGGTTTTACCACACCATCTACATTTCATAACTGTATCCCCCAATTTAATATTTTTATTTTTCTTAAACAGAGTATAAACTTATGTAAAAACTTACTCAACTTACAAAAAATATGAAGTTATATATTAAATCCTACTTAAATCTCACTATATTCTTAAAATCTTTACCTTTACTATCAAGTTCTAATTAGTAATATCAAATATTTTTTAAAGTCATAAAAAAGTTATATAACCCCTGTAGTATACAAGCTTTACACGATTTTCTTTATAGTCTAAAATTCTAGCTATATTTAAAAGAAAGAAGGCTTTATAATGAGTTCAACAAAAAAAGAATTAAAACCTCAATACTTAATTATATATTTTGCAATTATAATGGGGCTTGCAATAGGCGGTCCTTTGATAGGTGTTCATTTTTTAAATAAGACAATAAATGAAAAATTTACAGTCACAATAGAAAAAAATGATATAGATATAGTTGGTTGGGGAAATGCTATAATTCCTAAAATAGATATAACTGATGTTAAATTACTAAACACTTCACCATTTGTACTTTTTAAAGATGGCGGTGGTGTAACACCTAACGGAATTTCAGGATATAATTATTTAAAAGGTTATGGTGATACTCATTGTTTTATCAAAAATGTAAATGACAATGCTCTCTTTATAAAAACTAATAAAACACAATATCTTATAGCCTATAAAAATCCCACAGAAACTAAAGACTTATATAATGAAGTTAAAAATTTATAATTTGAATCTAAGTAAATATTTCAAATTATAATATATTC
>NZ_CAMQRY010000057.1 GCF_947036855.1 uncultured Clostridium sp. | reverse complement strand
TAAATAAATACTTTCTATTATAAAAATTATATTAGTCATAACCTTACCATTTTCACTAAGATAAAATCGCTTTCTCCTACTTTCATATACTATTTTTTTAAGTGTGTTTATTTGCTTAAATACTATAGCTTCATCATTAATTTCTCCATTTATAAATTTTATTAAATCTCCATTTAAATTTACTATACCCTCTATAAATCTTTTTCTTAGCTTATTTTTATTGACTATTATTTGTAGTCCCATAGTAAAAAATGCTCCAAAAATAAGAGATGCTATCCTAAGTGTAAAGTCATTTCCTGAAACTGGTGAATATAGCATAAACAAATATTGAAAACCTACTGGTATTACTATTGAAGCTTTTATATTTGTGCTAAAAACATATGCAATTAAAAATATAGACGTTAAATTAATGATTATCCCAAGCCAGATATTCTGACTTGCAAGTGATGATGCAATTCCTGTAAATACATTAATTATAATAAGTTTAATCAAATTATCTATTGGTGAAGCCATTAAATTCTTTTGGAGCAGTGCTAATGCTAGTGTTATTACAGCTACTCCTACAATTTCATTTGCATCACCAAATACAAAAGAAAATATTTTTATAAATCCTATTATTCCAATAAATAAGAGCGTGTTAGCTACTATCTTACCTTTATTCATTTTAAAACCTTCTTTCAAAATATCGTTTAAAAAACATTGTATCACTTTTTACATTTTTTTCCAATATTAAAAGTAAAAAAAGTAACCACTTAATATGGTTACTCTAACTTTATCTTTAAGTTTAAATATGCATTATGCTAATGTATAGAAATAATATCCTAAAATTACTGCTAGTCCATACATAAGTTTTGGCACTTTACTATAAACTTCTTTCCCTAGAGAAAGTTTTAAAATTACATATGAAATAACTGCTCCAGCAATTCCATTCGCAATATTATTTGTGAAAATTGTAAGTGTTATAGCTATAAAAGCTGGAAGATACTCTAACATATCCTCATAATCTATATGTTTCATAGAAGATAACATCTTAATTCCTATATACATTAAAACTGGCTCAACTGCTGCTGCTGGTATCATTAATGCAATTGGTGTTATTAAAAGAGTTCCAAGAAACACAAATGCTGTAGTCATAGAAGTTAATCCTGTTTTTCCACCTGCTTCAACTCCAGCTACTGATTCTAAGTAAGTTGTCATACAAGGAATACAGAAAAATGCTCCAACTGTTGTAGCTATTCCATCTACCTTAAAGCAATTATCTATCCCTTCCATATCTCCATTTTCATCAAGATAACCTGCTTTTGCCCCAACTCCTATTATAGTTCCAAAAGTTGAGAAGAAATCTGGTACAAAAAATGCAAATAAAAATGGTAGATACTCTATACTAAATGAACCAATTATATCAATATTAAAGGCATATTCTGAAAAACCACTTGGCAGACTAAACAAAGTATCTGGTATTATAGTTACTCCCATTGGGATTCCTATAATTGTTGTAGCTATTACCGCTATAAGCATTCCACCCTTAACTTTTCTAACCTCTAAAATTAATATAAGTACAAACCCTAAAATAGCAAGTATTGCTGCTGGTGAACTTAAATTTCCAAACTCTAAAGTATTACTAACTGGATTTGCTACTATAATCCCTACATTCTTAAATCCAAGTAACGCTAAAAATAGTCCAAGTCCTGCACTAACTGATATCTTTATACTTGGAGGTATTGCTTGAACAATAGCCTCTCTAAGACCTATAAAAGAAATAAACACGAATAATATACCACTCCAGAAAATAACTCCTGATGCTATAGGTATACTAATATTATCACCAGCTATCATTGTAGCTGCAAAAACTCCAACACTTCCAAGTCCTGGGCCAAGAGCAAATGGTTTATTAGTAACAAGTGCCATAACAAAAGTTGAAGCAAAAACTAAAAGTACAACTGCTGTAAGTGTTGAACCCTTATCAAATCCAGCTTGGCTCATTATATTTGGAACTGCGGCTAATATAAATGCCATAGTTGCAAATGTAGTAAGTCCAGCTATAATTTCTGTTTTAATATCCGTCTTATGCTCTTTCAATTTAAATTTACTTTCAAAAAAATATGTAATCTTATTCATTAAAAATCCCCCTATAATGCCAATTATCCTTTTACAACGATTTGTTTTACTGGTTAATAATAACATATTGTAATTCAAAAACACAAATATTTTATTGTTAACTTTCTATTAATGTATGTGTTTTATTTTATATGAATATATACAAGCAAATAAAAAGTAGCTATTTAATTTAAATAGCTACTTTTTATATATTAATATGCTTCTTTATCCTCATATCTTATAAATGAACTGACTATAGAAATTCCTAGTGATATAACCATCGCTGCAAAGAATCCATTAAAATGTATTCCTGAAACAAGCTTATCTGCTAGAAGTATCATAAGTACATTTATAACAAAATAAAATATCCCAAGTGTTATTATTGTAATAGGTAAACTTATTATTCTAACAATTGGTCTAATAATATGATTAACTGCCATAAGTACTACTGAGAATATAGCTAGTGACCATATACTATTAAAACTTCCTAAATGTAAAAATCTAGTCATAACAAACGTAACTACAAATATTATAAGAAATCTTGCTAAAAGTTTCATAATTACACCTCTTCTTAAATTTTATTACATCTATATTGTTTGTATAATATCATTTTTTATCCAAGCTATATTTACCAAAAAACTTTCTAATAATTAATCATTTTTAAATTTCAAAATATTATCTTACTTCATATCACTAAAATAAATCTTTCATATAGTGGAACTCATTTTTATTTACACTAAGTATAAACTTTTTAAGTTCTATATCATCATACATAAACTTTCTATCACTCATCACCTTACTATTCACAAAGAAACTAACCTGTACATCTTTATCCCAAGTAGACTTATGAACTATGCAAGATATCCCCCCACCAACAGTAACTGAAAATGGAAGTTCTAAACCTTTTTCATATAACTTGTTATAAACTTTCCCCTTAATATAATCCATTATTTTTTTATGCTCACCATAGTTCATCTTTTTAATTTCTGTAATTTTATACATCACACAATATCCCCCAACACCATATAACTTTTTACAGTCCTTCTGTAAATTACTCAAATTCTACTATAAATTTCAAACTAATCTTTAAACAAAATTTTAAATATGTATAAACTTGCATAAATTATTTATATTTATAAATTAAATTAAAAAAATATTCACTCTTTATTAAAAGTGAATATTTTATATTAATATTAATTTAATTACTTATACGGATTTAGCTCAAAGCAAAATCAGCTTCATCAATCTCATCTGAACTATTTTGTGTGAAGTAATACTTACTATATACTTCATTTAGAACTTTTCTTTTTTCATCTGCAAATCCTTTAACTTCTGAAAGTTCAACTTCACAAATATTTGTAGCTTTAAATTTCTCTTCAAAGAATGCAGGTAAAAGATATAATGATTTTATAGAATTTTCATTAATCCCCTCTTCTATATCACTATTCATTGTATCTATAATCTTTGTATAATTTTCTTTTATCTCGTTATTTCCATCTTTAATATGGAATGGAATTATAAGTTTGCTACCAGCAATACTAAGCATTGCTCCAAATATAACAAATAATACTCTTGATATAGCAAGTCCCATTGCTCCACCACTTACAACTGTTGATGCTACTGCTGATATTGTTACAAGCACTATAAGTTTTTTATAATCCTTAACATATGGATTTAAATATCCTGCAAATAAAACTATCATTCCTCTCATACTAGAATCTTTAATTAAAATAAATGAGACAACAACTATAGATGCACCTATTAAAGTACCTTCTATTCTTTGTCTTGCTCTTATCTTAGATGTTTCAGCATAAGGTTGTGTAAGTGAGAATATACTATAAACTACCCATTTTCCCTCTGGAATATTAAACATATCAACTATTAAAATACTTATAGCTCCAACTATTGCAAGTCTAAAACCATATGAAACTCTAAGTGATGATAACTTGAAGTTATCTTTCATAATTTTAATTATTTGGAACTTCTCTGGAATATCAAATGGTTGTAAATCAACATTTGATTTTATTCCATTTAAGGACTTACTTTCTTTTACAAGACTTATAATACATCTTCTTAGCTCCGAATTTTTTGGATTTGAAACTCCCTCAAATTTTTCAATTTTTATTAACTCAACATTTTCATTAGTAATTCCATCTTTTAAATCTTTCAACATAGCTAAAACATATTCTTTTGAATCACTATCAGAATTTATATCATTTTCATTTATGATTATATTCATTCTCTCTAAAAGATAAATTATATTAGTAACTTTCTTCCCTGTATTACAAATGTAAAAACTCTTTTTTCTGCTTTCATAAACTATCTTTTTAATTTTATTTATCTTATCATTAATTTCATCATACTTAATTTTTTCATTTTCTATACTAAATATTAAATCATTCATAATTTCTATTATTATATTTTTAAAATTCTTTTTAAGCTTATTCTTATTAGCTAAGAACTGAAGCCCCATCATAAAGAACCCACCAAATATAAGTCCACACATTCTAAGCATTAAATCATTACCTTGAACTGGTGTAAATAACATAAATAAATATTGAAGTCCAAATGGAATAACTACTGCTACTTTAAGATTTGAACTAAATAAATACCCAATTGCAAAAAGTGCTATAAAGTTTACTGGTATCCCTACCCACATATTCATACTAGCAATATACGCCATAATACCTGTAAACAGATTAACCCCTATAAGATTTATTGTATTTTCAACTGGTGATGCTGTTAAATCCTTTTGTAACAAAGTTAGTGCACCTGTAATTATAGTAACTCCTACAACACTATTTGCTGGTCCAAAGAACATATTAAAAACATTTATAAACGCAAGTATTGCAATAAATAATACAGTGTTACTTATTATAAGTTTTTTATTAAGCTTCAATGATTTCACCCCTAAATTATATTTTCTGTTTTTTATAAAATCTTGTAATATTCTAAATCCCACTTTTTTAACTTTTAAATATCCCTTATCATAAAGTTAAAAAAGAGTGCCAATATATACTGACACCCTTTAAAGTTAATTAAGCTTTATATATTGTTTTACCACCTTTAATTGTTTCAAGAACTTTGATATCTCTAAGTTCTTCTGAAGCAACTATTAATGGACATTTATCTAAAATAACAAAGTCTGCAACTTTCCCTATTTCTATGCTTCCTTTTGTATTTTCTTCGAAGTATTGGTAAGCTCCATTAATTGTAACTGCCTTAATTGCATCTTGAATTGAAATCTTTTGGTCTTCTCCAAGAACTCGTCCACTTTCAGTTTTTCTATTAACTGCATTGTGAAGTGCAAGTGTCATTATTGGCATTTTAACTGGTGGATCTTGATGTAATGTAAAGTTCATCCCTCTTTTTAATGCTGAAGCAGCTGGACTTATTCTATTAGCTCTATCTGGTCCAAGAACTGACTCATAGTGATAATCTCCCCAGTAGAATATATGATCAAGGAAGAATGTTGGAAGCATTCCGATAGCTTTCATTTCATCAAGTTGATCTTCTCTAACTGTTTGACAGTGAACCATAACTGGTCTTAAATCTGTTTTATTTCCTGTTGCTTCTAAAGCTGCTTTATAACATCTGATGAATTGGTCAGATGAAGCATCTCCATTACAATGAGCATTAACTTGGATATTCTTTTCAATACAAGCTGTAATATATGCTGTAACATATTCATCAGGTTGTGTTCCATATCCGCAATAATCATCAGGTTGACCTTCTGGTATTATATGATATGGTTTTGTAAGCCAAGCTGTTTTAGCCTGTGGTGAACCATCAAGCCAAGTTTTTCCACCAAGCATTTTATAGTGATTGAAATACTGTGCGTCAAGTGTTGATGTTTGCATAACTTCTGCTGTTACTGGTTGTATAGCATAACCTATTACATCAATCTTTAATTTACCCATCTGAGCTGCTGCTCCTAAAAGCTGTGCCATTCCCTTGTCAACACTAGCATCTTGAGCTGTTGTAATTCCATATGAAGCATATAAATCTTGTGCTTTTTCTAAAGCTGCAAGAACTGTTTGGAATGAAGGTGCTCCTATGAAAACTTTTTTCTCTTCTGATAAAAATGCAGTTTCTTCTAAAACTCCATTTGCCTCATTAGAACCTTCAACTCTTTTAACAACTCCACCTTCTGGAACTGTAAAATCTTCTCCAACATAACCAAATAACTCTAAAGCTTTTGAATTTGTAGCAGCAATATGCCCTGAAGCATGTGTTATAAATATTGGAAGTTCTGTTGAAACTTTATCTAAATCAAATTTTGTAGGATGTGCTCCATCTTCAAACTTTGAGTTATCATATCCAAGTCCAAGTAACCACTCTTTATCTACTGGCTTATTTTCAGCTAAATAAGCTATTAACTTATCAACCATTTGCTCTCTGCTTGTACACTCTCCAAAACTAGGCATCATTGATGATTGTGCAATTGCAACAATATGTCCATGTGGATCAATAAATCCTGGCATCATAGTTCTGCCATGTAAGTTGATTTCTGTTGCATCTGTACCATGTCTTAAAATCTCTTCATTATCACCAACAGCTTTAATAATCCCATCTTCTACTAAAACTGCTTGATATACTGAATTTTCCTTATCCACACATATAACGTTACCATTGAAGTAAATAATTTTATTCATTAATAATACCCTCCTAAATTTTAAATACAAATTGCTTTGTATTATCACTAATTTACAACTATTATAACTCTTTTATTACAAAAAAATCCATATTACACCTAAATATTTCATAAAAATTTAAACTTTTCTTATTTTTAATATCTTTTTTACAATTTAGTTAAATAGGACACT
The DNA here is from genome assembly GCF_947036855.1 of uncultured Clostridium sp. Classification (GTDB taxonomy): domain Bacteria; phylum Bacillota; class Clostridia; order Clostridiales; family Clostridiaceae; genus Sarcina. The sequence continues at coordinate 8,839 of NZ_CAMQRY010000057.1, read as the reverse complement.
AATTGTTAACTCTTTTCTTATTCCAAATATTGTTAAAAAATGTTATCCTACATATGGTATTTTATTACTTTAATTTTTTTAACATAAAAATATGTTTTAAATTGATAGAATACACAAAATTCAGGGGGGAATTTTCAAATGGATTTCGAACAAATTCTTTTATTCGCACTTATTATTATGTGTACTTACTTTATAGAAGGTCTTATAGGTTTTGGTGGAACTATAATGGCACTTCCACTTGCTTCAATGGTCGTAGGAATTAAAATTACTGTTCCTGTTTTAACAATAGTTGTTCTTATAGCTTCAATCGTTATTGCTATAAGAGATTTCAAACATATAGATAAAAAACAATTAATTAAAATTACAGGATTTATGGCAGCAGGGCTTCCAATTGGAATGATTTTATTTTCTGTCTTACCAGAAAGACCTTTAAAAGTGGCTCTTGGAATCTTTATGGTTATCATAGGTGCTAAGGGGATTTATGATTCAACTGAAAAAAGACAAGCTGAGCTTAAATCTAAAGAAAATATTGAAACTTCAAAAATTGCAAAGATAATTGAAAACATAACTCTATTTGCTGGTGGAATAGTTCATGGAGCTTTCACTTGTGGTGGACCTTTTGTAGTTATGTATGCAACAAAAAATATAAAAGACAAGTCAAGCTTTAGAGCAACACTTTGTGCTTTATGGGCAGCTTTAAATGCTTTAATGCTTTCAATTAATGTATTTAAAGGAGAAATTACAGGCGAAATAATGAAACTTTCAGGAATTACTATGATATTTGTTATGGTTGCTATTTATGTTAGTAACATAGTTCATAAAAAAATCAATGGTGATTCATTTAATAAATTTGTTTATATAGCTTTATGTATATCTGGAGTTTTAATGGCTAAATAAGATATCATAATTGTATAAATAGTGAAAAGGGTTAAAACTGATATTGCATCAGTTCTAACCCTTTTATTATTCTAACCTAAAATTTCTTTTAAAAACTTTCTTCTACTTATAAAATAAAGAATACTTTGTATAATTATAGCTCCTACAATTATATATAAAAGCCTTTCATCAACACTTTGTGATACTGACCAATTTGAGAACATCAGTGATATATAATAAATAGCAAGTCCACCACCAACTAAAATTGGTACAAAGAACATTATTGCAAGTTCCTTGCTTAGAACTTTTCTTATTTCATTATCTGTCATTCCAATTCTACTAAGTGATATAACTCTTGCCTTATCATCTCTCACCTGATTCAATGTCTTATAGTATAAAACAACTCCGTTAGCTAAAAAGAATAAGCACCCGATAAATCCAACCACATAAAAAATCATTCCATAACTTATTACAGTATCATCAACTAACTCTTGAGTATATACAGGCTTAAACCCTTTTATATACCTCTCTCCCTGCGTATCTTCTGACAAATGATGATTTCCAACTAAACTTTCCCATGCATTACTCTTAAAACCATTCTTTTCAAGTAAATATGGTTCAAGTATCTCTTTTATTTTCTCGTTATATTTAGTATTTATAAGATGTGCTTTTTCTACTAATGAATTTGGAGTATTTTCTTTTAGCTTATTATAATCATCATCATTTATAACAGCTCCAAATCCTAACTGAAAAGCTTCATTATATAAGAAATTCACATACTGAATATTTTCCTCAAAACTAACCTTATCTCCATCTATTTCTATAAAATTACCCTTTGTTATTTCATTTATCTGCTCTTTCTTATAAGTATTTGGATACTCTATATATTCTCCTATATTCTCAATAGTAGGTATTATAGTATCACTTATTTGTGGTTTATAATCATCTGTATATACCCTTATAATATTCATACCTTTTTCTTTTATATCTATATTGCTATTCATATGCTTATTAAATGCCGATTCACTTATTACCTCAACATTAGCTTCTATATTAAACCCCTCACCACCAATTTCCTTTGTAAGTATTGGAAGTTTTAAATATTCTAATGTTTTGTAATTATCAATTTTCACATTATTACTTTTAAGTAAACTTTCTACTTCTTTACTTGAAACTTTATTATATTTTTCATTTTCCATAAAAATTACATCAAATGGATTTTCTGCCCTAACACCTTCTTCTGTTGTTACATACAAGGCATATGTTGCTCCAATAAAACTTGTTGCCATTGCTGCAAGTAATGATAAAATATATAAAATACTTTTATGAGTATTAAGCTTATGTGAAAGTCCACTAAGTATAAGCAAATTATTATTATAAGTTTTAGGTGTTTTTGACATTATATATTTAATCCCTAAAATACCTGATGCTATAATAAAAAATGGTGCTATTACTGTTATAACTATACAAATATTCATTGCGGGCTTAAAATCTATAAATATCTCTTTATTTAAAATTTTAGGTATTAATATTAATGCTATAACAAATAAAAAACTTGCTACTGCCCCCATAAATAAATTTCCCTTGCTACTTTCCCCTTTTACAGAAGATTTCAATGTTGTAATTATAGAAACTCTTGAAATATAAATCATATTAAATATAAGATTTCCAATAAAAATAACTGTGAAAATACATATACTAAGTAAAATACCTTTACTAGTTATCTCAAATTTTAAACTATCTATATTTAATACCTTTTCAAATCCCATATAAAATAATCTTCCAAGTAACATTCCACCTGCTATCCCAGTTATAATTGATGAAATTAAAATACCTATATTTTCAAACAAAATAAGTTTTGAAAGGTCTTTCCTTGTCATACCAAGAGTTAAGTACATCCCAAACTCTTTACCTCTATTTTTCAAAAACTCTAAATTTGTATAAGTAATAAAAACCACAGAAAAAATACATAATACTAAAAGTGACATATTTAAAATTGTAGGCATTAGGTTATTATTTGCACTATTACTAGCTACTACATTTTTAACTTCATTATTAAAAGCTAAACTTCCATAAACAAATAGCATACCTACTATTAATGAATTTATAAAATAAAATGATATATATCTTGAAAAGTTATATTTAAAATTCTTTTTTACTATTGATAGAAAGGTCATTATTCTCCCCCTCCTATAAACCCTTGAACCTCTAATATCTTATCTAAAAATTCCTTTCTATTACCGTTTGATGCAATTTCCATTTTTATAGTTCCATCTTTTATAAATATAATCTTTTTACAAAATGATGCTGCAAATGGATCATGTGTTACCATTAAAACCGTACTTTTTATTTCTATATTCATCTTACTTATAGTCTGCATAAGACTATCTGCTGATTTTGAATCAAGATTTCCTGTAGGCTCATCTGCAAAAATAATGCTTGGCTTATTTATAATAGCTCTAGCTGCTGCTGTTCTCTGCTTTTGCCCACCTGAAATGTTATATGGATATTTCTTTTTATACTCTGCTATTTCAAAGAATTTCATAACTTCATCAACTTTTTCTGTTATCTCTTTTGGATTTTTCTTATCTAAAATAAGTGGTAATCCTATATTCTCTTCAAGCGTTAAACTATCTAAAAGATTAAAATCTTGAAATATATAACCTATACTTCTTCTTCTAAAAAGTGATAATTCATCTTTCTTAAAACTACTTATATTTTTATCCCCTATAATAACATCACCAGAAGTTGCTGTGTCTACACCAGATAATATATTTAAAAGTGTAGTTTTACCACTTCCACTCGATCCCATTATCCCTATAAAATCCCCTTCACTTGCAATAAAATTAAGTCCATTTAATGCTCTAACTTCCTTTGCTCCCTTAAATGCTGAATATATCTTTGTAAGATTTCTAACCTTTAAAACTTCCATACTCAAACTCCCCTTAAACTAAATTTGTTTACTTCTTGATTTAATTATAAAAAAAAATCCATATCATAGAAATGGATTTCCCTTACAAAACCTTACATTTTTGAAAGGTTAAATATTATTTTAAAACTTGTACCTTTAGAGATTTCTGAATCAATATAAACTCTATGTCCAAGTTTATCTGCAATTGTCTTCACCATATAAAGTCCTATACCTGTTGAATCTCTATTTTCACGCCCTGTTTCCCCTGTAAAAAATGGTTCAAAAATTCTATTTATATCAGTTTTTGAGATTCCAATTCCATGATCTTTTATAAAAAGCACAACATTACATTCATCATTAATCATATAAAATTCAACAGACCTACCTTTATCAGAATACTTTATAGCATTAGATATAACCTGCTCTAATATATATGATAACCATTTTTTATCCGTATATATTTCTATCTCTTCATCTATATCAACCTTTGGGAAAACCCCTGAATATATAAAATCTCTTCTTTTATCATTAATAACTCCTCTAACAACATTAGATAAGTTGTAACTATCAGTCATATAATCTCTTGAAAAATCATCAAGCCTTATGATATTTAAACATTCTTCAAGATTTTTTTTAAGCAGCAAATTTTCTTCCTTTATATCTAAAAGTATACCTTCTTTATCCATCTCACTCTCACTAGCAAGGTCAATTATAGCAACTGAAGTCTTCATATTATGAATCCATGTTGAAAACAACTCATCTCTATCCTTAATTTGATTTTCAAGTTCACTAATTCTACTCGTATAATTATTATGGATTTTATTTATTTCACTTAATACATATCCATCAAAATAATCTAAATCTACCTTAGCTAAATCACACTCTGCTTTTTTTATATCATCTAAAATTTCAAAAAAACAACCAAGTTTATATCCCTCAATTACTAGATAAACAATTAAAACTCCAAGCCCAAGACTTATAGGATATATAAGCTCTGCACTATCTAAAAGTAAATAATAAAATAAAGTTAAACTCATTGTACATATGCTAATAGCTAGAATAGGTCTTTTTTTGCTTTTTAAAATTCTAGGTAGTAAATTCATTAAAGACATATCCTATACCCCTTTTTGTTGCTATATTATCTTTTATGCCTATCTCTGCAAGTTTTCTTTTAACTCTAGTAATATTAACCGTTAAAGTATTATCATCAACAAAAGTTATATCATCCCATAAAATTGAAAGAAGTTCTTCTCTTGTAACAACCTTTCCTACATTAGATAAAAATGCTTTTAATATCTTATACTCATTTTTTGTAAGGTCAATTATATCTTCTTTAAAAGTTAGTTTCATAGATTCTTCATTTAATGTAATTCCACAGTTTGATGCTATATCACTTGTTTTATAATCATTATTTCTTCTTAAACTTGCATTAATTTTTGCAAGTAATACCCCAATTGAAAAAGGTTTTATAACATAATCATCTGCCCCAAGTTCCATTCCCCTTATTTGTTCTCCCTCTTCACTTCTAGCTGATAAAATTATAATTGGAGTTTTATATAACTTTCTAATGAGCCTTAAAAAATAAAACCCATCAAAAACAGGTAAATTTATATCAAGCAAAATCAAATCAGCCTCAAAATTTTTAACTACTTCCATAATATTATTAAAATTATTTATAATTTCAACTTCATATTCATAGGCTTCTAGATATTCTTTTACATATTTTTTAAGTTTTAAATCATCTTCTATTACCAAAATTTTCACTTTAAACACCACTTTACATAATTTATTTATTAATTAAAATTTTATCATCATTTTACTTTTTTTTCCATCAATTTTAATTATTCAATAAATTTTTATCATTAATAGTTTTTTTAATAATAATACCTTATATTTTTAGTCAAAAAAACAGACTTGCTACTGCAAGTCTGCTATGTACTGTAATACTTAAATTATTTTATTTATCAAATAATCCTCCACCGTTACCAGTTTTAACACCTTTTGAAGAATTACCTGTTCCTATGTTTCTTTGAGCTTTAATATTATTTTTCTTTAAGCCCATCTTTTTTTTCTCTTCTATAAGCTTTTGCATCATTTCAAAATTTTTATTCATAATATTCCTTACCTCATCTTATTGTATTTTATAACTACATCTTATAGTAAGTTAAATTTCACTTTATTTCAATTTGTATTATAAGTTAAAGTTCAATAATGTTGAAAAAACTTATATCTGATATATTAAACCATTCTTTCGTAAGTTCTTTCTATCTCTTGCCCTGAAGCTAAATCACTATATTTAACATTATAACTTGCATCTTGCTCAAGCTTTTTACCAATTTCTTTTGAAACTATTGTACCATGTCCACATTCAGTACATCTCATTTCATAATTAACAGAGAACTTACAAACTGGTACAAAGAAAATCTTTAATACACAAAATGTCTTTTTCACTTCCATATCGCATTTCTTTCCACAGTCTTTACACTTACCTTTTTTTAAAAGTCTTAAAACTACTTCTTTAAAAGAAGTCATTGCTATCGTAAACATAATTACACCTCTTACTTCTTATCTTTCGTATTTGTTAACATTTTATTATTAACATCTTCTTATATTATACATTATATTTTATATTTTTTTATAATTTTACATAATAAAAATTTTGTTTTTTAAATTTAACTATAAATATTCTCTATTCATTTAAAGTTTTCTATGTTTACATACTATAAATCCTACTTATTTTTCTTGTCCTTCCATTTTGTAGTTTTATAAGATAATTTGTCTATTAATTTTTGTATTAAAACATTTACATTTATTGTAAACTTCACTTAGATGCAAAAAAAACTAAAGGGGGAATTATTTTGCTTTCTAAAAAATTTAAAAGAGCTATTGCAACACTTTCTCTTTCTGCATTAGCATTCTCAGTTATTCCTTATACTCCTGCACAGGCTACACCTAAAGTACCTGAAAGAGTAAATGTAGAATCTACTGATGAAGTTGATCTTGAAAGAAAAATTGTTGGATACTTTCCAGAGTGGGCTTATAAAAGCGAAGCTCAGGGATATTTCAACATAACTGATCTTCAATGGGACGAGCTTACTCATATCCAATATTCATTTGCTATGGTAGATGAAAAAACTAATAAAATTAGACTTGGTGATGAGATGGCTGCTATTCAAACAGACTTTTCAGATTTAACACCAGAGCAATTAACTCATAATGGTAAGGAAATTAAAATTGACAATTCACTTCCGTACAAAGGTCATTTTAATCATCTTCAAACAATGAAAAAAGATTATCCAGATGTAGACCTTCTTATTTCTGTTGGTGGATGGGCTGGCTCTAGGGGATTTTACACTATGATGGACACAGATCAAGGCATACAAGACTTTGCTGATTCATGTGTTGACTTTTTAAGAGAATATGGCTTTGATGGAATTGATATTGATTTTGAGTATCCAACTGGAACAAGTCAAGCAGGAAATCCTGATGACTTTGATGTTAGTGAACCAAGAAGAGATACAATTAATGCTAGATATAACGTTATGATGAAAACACTTAGAAAAACAATAGACGAAGCTTCAAAAGAAGATGGAAAAGATTATCTTTTAACTGCTGCTGTTACAGCAAGTGCTTGGGTTCTTGGTGGAGTTTCTGATAACTCATATGCTAAAGAACTAGATTTTTTAAGTGTTATGTCTTATGACTTCCACGGTGGTTGGAATGAATTTGTTGAAAACCTTGCAAATATCTATCCTGATGCTGCTGATACAGAAACATTACAAATGTTAATGCCTGTACTTAGTATGGATTGGGCTTATAGATATTATAGAGGTGTACTGCCTCCTGAAAAAATATTAATGGGTATTCCTTATTATTCTAGAGGTTGGGAAAATGTTAACGGTGGAGATGGAACAGGTCTTCATGGTAAAAGTAAAACTCCTGCTTCAGGAAAGTATAATGTTTGGGGAGATGACCTTGATGGCGATGGAGAACTTGAACCAGCAGGTGCAAACCCACTTTGGCATATATTAAACCTTATGGAAAATGATGATAATCTTAACGTTTACTTTGATGAGGTAGGAAAAGTACCTCATGTATGGCAAGATGAAGAAAAAGTTTTCTTATCATTTGAAAATGAGCAATCTATGGCTGAAAGAATCAAATATATCGAAGATAAAAATCTTGGTGGAGCTTTAATTTGGGTTATGAATGGAGATTACGGTCCTAATCCTGATTATGTTCCCGGTTCAGATAATATAAATGAAGGTAAATACACTCATGGTAATACTCTTACAAAACAACTTAGTGATGGACTTGATGCTATGGGAGATGCTACTGTAACTGATGATAGACCTGAAACTTCTGGTGATGTTAAAGTTGATGTAGAAATGGTTGGTGATTATGATCACCCTAACTATACTTACTCTCTAAATGTTACAAATCATACTGGTGAAGAAATTAAAGGTGGATGGGAAGTTGCTTTTGACCTTCCAAACTCAGCTATATTCAAATCACCTTGGGGTGGAACTGTAACAGAAACACCTAATGGTGACTTTACTAGAATAACTATTGAGTCTGCTGGTTGGAATAACCTTGCAGTTGGTGAAACTACTACACTTCAAGGAATGATAGGACTTTGTTTCTCTGGAATTAGAAATATAACTTTCAATGGAATGAATCCTGTTGGAGATTCAGAAATAGTACCTCCAACACCAGATTTAAATGAAAAACCAGTTCTTCATGGTGTTAAAAACTCTGAAATTAAACTTGGTGATAAATTTGATGCTATGAGTGGAATCACTGCTACTGATAAAGAAGATGGTGATTTAACTTCTAAAATCGAAGTTACTGGAAAAGTTGATATTTCTAAAGTTGGAAAATACACTTTAACTTACTCAGTTACTGATAGCAAAGGTAAAATTACAACTGCTAAAAGAATTATAACTGTTAAAGATGATAGTATAGACCCTCCAACTCCTGAAGTAAATGAAAAGCCTGTTCTTCATGGTGTTAAAAACTCTGAAATTAAACTTGGTGATAAATTTGATGCTA
>NZ_CAMQRY010000056.1 GCF_947036855.1 uncultured Clostridium sp. | reverse complement strand
GAAGGCTCTGGAGAAGTGTGGCTTGTACCAACAAAAAGAATTTATGATGATATAAGAAATAGTATAGAGAGTGAGGAGTAGGTATCATGTATTTTGCTACTTCACTTTTTATTTAAAATGCTTTATTATGATAAAGTAATGGATTATTAAATGACGTTGGTATTAGATGAAAGGGAGAGAGTTATGAGTGAGTTTACATCTAAATTAAAATCAGATGAGTTAGATTACTTATTTGATGCTATATTAGCACTTGAAACACAAGAGGAATGTTATAGATTTTTTGATGATATTTCTACAATCACAGAGATAAAGGCTTTATCACAGCGATTACAGGTTGCAAAAATGCTAAAAGAGAAAAAAACTTATATAGAAATAGCAGAAATTACAGGTGCATCAACAGCAACTATAAGTAGAGTTAATAGGGCTTTAACATATGGTAGCGATGGATATAATAAAATTTTAGATAGAATAGATATAAAGGAAGCAAAGTAATTGCTTCTTTTTTTTGTAAAAATTTTGAGTTGAGTTTATAATAGAATAGAAAAGTTTTTTTGTTTTTTAAAATAAGATTAAACCTAATATTATTGTTTTAATGCAAGATGTATTAAAAGAGTAATATTTACAATAAATATAAAGCTGTTTAGTGGCTAGAAGAGGTGAGAAAGATTAGCATACTTATTATAGATAATGAAGTTAAGATGTCTGATATATTAGAAAAATATCTTTTAAAAGAAGATTTTAATGTTTTTAAAACAGATAATGAAGAAGATGGATTAACAGTACTAAATGAGAATAAAATTAGTCTAATAATATTAGACTCAGTGTTAACTAATTCAAGTGGGATAGAATTTTGTAAACAGATAAGGGAAACTTGTGATGTACCAATAGTAATGATTTCAACTAAGGATGATGCAGAGGATAGACTTGCTGGGTTTGAGGTTGGAGTAGATGATTACATAGTAAAACCATTTTGTACTAAAGAGGTAGTTGCAAGGGTTAAAGCAATTCTAAAAAGAACTGAAAAGTGTTCTGAAAAAGAAGTTTTAAGTTTTAATAATGAAGAACTTGTAATAAAAACTAAAAGTCATGAGGTGTTTATAGCCAGTGAAGTAGTTACTTTAACTGCAACAGAGTATAGAATACTTTTAAGTCTTGCTAAGAATCCAAAGAGGGTTTACAGCAGAGAGCAGTTACTTCTTTTAGCACTTGGTGATGAAAATGAAAGTTATGATAGAGTGATAGATACTCATGTGAAAAATCTTAGAAGTAAGATAGAACTAGATAGTAAAAATCCTAAATTTGTAGTTACCGTATATGGGGTTGGATATAGATTTGAGGGAAGAAGAGATTAAGTATATTTTGTAGAAGGAAAGGTGTAGTTTTTATAAAACTACACCTTGAATTTTATTCTTTTAACATACCAGAAACCATTGTTGTAATACTTGAACTATTAAATGTTGGCATTAGATAATCTGGCTTTATTTGTTTTATTATAGGCATAATAGGTTCATCTATATACCTAGAATCAAGTATAATAACCTCGGCAAATATATCTGTAAATAACCATTCCATTGCAGAAACAAAAGAATCTCTAAGTATAACAATTTTTTTATCAGTAAGTGACTTAGAATTTTTTATATGTCTATAAGGAACTCCATGTGCGTATATACCTGTATAAGTTAAATTTTTAGATTCAAGTTCAGATGCATAAACATCTTCAGGTTTTAAATCTATAAGTCCGGTATCATCTTTATATATAGTTATTTTAAGGTCTTTATTATGATTTTTATTATATACAAAGTGAATATCCTCAAGTCTTGAGAATAAATAATATAGGTTCATGTTTCTACTACCATTAAAACTTTTATCTTCTAAAAGTATTTTCTTGTAATCATCTAAAGGTAGTTCTACTGAAAGGTCATGATTTTCATTTAAAAAATCTATGATATATTTAAAGCCTTCAAACCCACCAGACATATTCCAGTGATGGTCTGTTTTAAAGTAAAAATCAGAAAGTTCATCCTTAGAAAAAGTATCTTTAAAATATTTATCAAGATTTATAAATGAAACATTATCACTATCTAAATTATCAGCATAAACATCTAATGATACATCTGTTTTAGTATTTAGATAATCCATATCAGAAACTTTAAATTGTAGAATATTTGAATGACTAGGAGTAGATGTTAGAATAAGTTTAGTTCCATCTTTTTTTAGTTCTTCACCAAGTAGATTAAGTTTTTGTGATTGAGTTTTTATATGTTCATCATTAAGTTTATATATATCTTTTATAAGAAAACCATCTTCTGTTATATTAGTACCATCAATTCTGCTTTTTGCAGAAGCAAGTTGTTTCTTCTTATCATTTTTAATAAATAAATCTCTTTGTATAAACTGGTCAGAATAATACTCTTCAAATTTTGAAGTAAACTCTTTAAAATCACCACTAATTTCTGAAAGTTGCATCAAATTTCTATTCTCAAAAGTACTAGATTTTGAGTCAGGCATTATAAGATTAACAACTGTAATTAAAAATGTTAAAGCTAGAAATGGTGTGATTACAAGTAAGTTTTGCTTTTTATTCATTTAATACCCCTCCTTAAAATCTAAAGTATAAGAAAGGATTGTATGATGAAACAAGCAATCTTTCTATAACAGTTAAAGTCATAATTGCTAAAGATAATCCATGGAATGCATGATAATAATCTTTAGTTATGATATTTGGTTTAAGAGTTTTAATTTTATTTATAGTATATGGAACAATTGGAGTTGCAAGTATAATTCCAAGTATTAAAACTTCAAAGAAATCTTTAAAGATGATGGCTGTATCAAGATTTGTAAGTACTCCAAGATTTCCACCAAACATAGTTTGAAGATAATTTATACTTAGTTCAAAATTATCAGCTCTAAAGAATACCCATCCTATAATAACTACGAAAAGTAGATATATATGCCTTGTAAACTTTGGTAATTTATTAAGTAGTTTTAAAATAAACACTTTTTCTAGTGTTATAAATAATCCAAAGTAAAGCCCCCAAGCTATAAATGTCCAACTTGCACCATGCCAAAGTCCAGTTAAAAACCAAACAATAAATATGTTACGGTAGAATTTAGCTTTACTAACTTTATTTCCACCAAGTGGAATGTATACATAATCTCTAAAGAAACTTCCAAGTGACATATGCCATCTTCTCCAAAATTCTGAAACAGATGTTGAAATATACGGATAGTTAAAGTTCTCAAGGAAGTTGAATCCAAACATTTTTCCAAGTCCTATTGCCATATCAGAGTATCCAGCAAAATCAAAGAAAATTTGAAGTGAAAATGCTATAATACCAATCCAAGAACCAAAAACAGTTAAATTTGCAATATCTATATTGAAAAATTTATCTGATAAAAGTCCGAGGTTATTAGCCAGAATTACTTTTTTAGCAAGTCCAATAACAAATCTATGTACTCCATAGCTAAAATCATTTAAAGTTGTTGTTCTATCATCAATTTCATCAGCAACTGTTTGATACCTAACGATAGGGCCAGCAACAAGTTGTGGAAATAGACTTATATATAAAGCAAGGTTGAAAATGTTTTTTTGAACCTTTGCATCATTTCTAAAAACATCAACAGTATAGCTCATGGCTTGGAATGTAAAAAATGATATTCCAAGTGGAAGGCTAATTTCTGGAACGGTTAAATTAGAACTGAAAAGTATATTTATATTTGTAATTAAGAAAACTAAATATTTAAAAAATACAAGAATAAGTAGATTTGAAGCTACTGAAGATATTAATAAATATTTTTTTGTTTTTATATTCTCATATTTGGAAATTAAAATACCAAATATATAATTAAGTGTGATAGAACCAAGCATTATTAAAACATAAGTAGGTTCTCCAAATGCATAGAAAAATAAACTGAAAATTAGTAAAATACAATTTTTGAATTTTTTTGGTGCTAAAAAATAGATTACAAGAACTGCTGGTAGAAAAGCAAATAAAAAAGTTAAACTACTAAAAATCAAAAAAATCCCCCCTTTTTTATAAATTAACGTTTAAAGTTTACATAAAAAACATTAACTGGTAAAAAAGATAGGGTAAATAAGATGTGAATAAGGAAAATCCTCCTAAGAAATTCTTAGGAGGATAATATATTATTATTTAATTTCGTCTATTTGTTTTTTAACTTGGAATAGCTCATCTTGAACTACTTTAAGTTTAGATTTATTGGCAGCAACTCTTGTTTGAATATCTTCAATTATTTCTTGGAACTTTCCAATTCTTTCTTCAGTATTTTCACCTCTTACAGAGAATAATCTATTTTTAAACTCTTCAAGTTTATCAGTGTCAGCACTTATGAAACCTTTAAGTTTAACTATAAAATCTTCTTTGTTTTTAGCAAGTGTAGAAAGGAAATCAAGTTGCTTATCATTTCTAGCATTTTTAACTCCATCAAAATACTCTTGTCTTAAAGCATAGAAACCATCACGAACCTCTTTAAATTGATTAATTAGAATTTGATTGTTATCATTTCCACAATATCCAACTTTAAAGAAGTCTTCGCTTATTTGCTTAATAATTTCAGAAGCATTCTTCCAGTTTTCATTTACATATAAGTCTTTAATATTTTGTATGAATTCTTTTCTTTTTTCTGTATTTACTACATAGTTAGCTTTCATTTCATCAAAGAAAACTTGTCTAGCTTTAAAGAAGTTTTCTTTAGATTCTTTATAAGCAGCAGAAATTTCATCATTACCTTCTTTACCAGAGAAACCTATAGTTTTAAATTCTTCTGTAAGTTCATTAAACTTAACAGTTCCTTCTTTCCAGTTAGGACAGTTAACAAGGTCTGTAAGTTCTGCAAGAATTTCTTTTTTTCTATCTCTTTTAGTAGAGTAAGTTTCTTTTAAAATCTCAACAGCAGCTTTTCTATCTTCTCTTAAAGCAGATTTAATTTCATTAAACTGATCATATAATTTTTGTTGCTTATCTCCAGCAAATTTAATTTCAAAGAAGTTTTCAGTTAATTTATTTATACGTTCATCAGTTGCTTTTATAGCATCAGGTACATATTTTATACTTAGAAGTTCAGCAATTAACTCTTCTTTTTTATCAGCATTAGCAAGGAATCTTTCACCAGCTCTATCATAATAATCTTGTCTTTTATCATAATAAGTTTTTCTTGCTATATTTAGTTCATCATTAAGTTTTGTAAGTTCATCTTTATCTGTACAAGATATATTTTTGAAATTCTCTAATAATTCATAAAACTTAGCATTTGCTTCTTTCCAGTTTTCAGAATTATTAGCAATAGTAATAATCTCTGTTATTATAGCTTTTCTTTTTTCAACACTTTCTTTATCAAACTCATTCAATTGATTTGCAAATGAATTATTTGATGATTGTTCCGAGTTTTGGTTATCTTTTATGTATCTTTTAAACTCTCTCATTTTCATTTTAAAAATCCCCTTTCGAATTACGCTTATACTACTATTCTAGTTGTCTAAAAAATGTATGTCCACTATAAAGTGATATTAATTGTAGTTTATTTAAAAATTTATTAGTTTACACAAAGATTATATGTAATTAGTCTTTAAATATAATGGGTTTTAGACAAATTTAATTGAAAATTAATAAATAAAAAGTGGTTGTGGGAGAATATACTAAGTTTTGACTTATTATCCTTATAATTGACAAGAAATAAGTAATGAGTTATATTTCTAGTTGTTGAAAGATTTTTGAATAATTAAATGAGATTATAAGAAAAATACTATTGTATATAAAAAATAGTATATAGAAAAGAATTTAAGAGTAGAATAATAAAAAGAAGTATTAATAGAGGTGACAGAAATGGGAAGATTATTTGGTACAGATGGAGTAAGAGGAATAGCTAATACAGAGTTAACATCAGAACTTGCTTATGATTTAGGTAGAGCTGGTGCTTACATTTTAACAAAAGGAGCTCATAAAGCTAAGATATTAGTTGCAAAAGATACAAGAATATCAGGAGATATGCTTGAATCAGCTTTAGTTGCTGGTATTTTATCAGTAGGAGCTGAAGCAATTGTTATAGGTGTTATACCAACACCAGCAGTAGCACATTTAACAAGAGAATATGGAGCTGATGCAGGTGTTATGATTTCAGCATCACATAATCCAGTTGAATATAATGGGATTAAATTCTTTAATTCACAAGGATATAAATTATCGGATGACTTAGAGGATAGCATCCAAGAAGTTATAGAAAATGGCTTTAAAGGTGTTCCAAGTCCAATTGGAGCTGAAATTGGAAGAGAAACTAAAGATACTAGAGCAAATGATTTATATATTGAATATTCAAAGAGAATTGCAAGTAAGGGACTTGATGGTCTTAAAATAGCTTTAGATTGTGCAAATGGAGCAGCATATTCAGTTGCAGAAAAAGCATTTGAAGAACTTGGTGCAGAAGTTTGTATTATTCATAACACTCCAGATGGAATAAACATAAATGAAAAGTGTGGTTCTACACACCCAGAAGATTTAATGAAATTCGTTAAAGAAAATAATTGTAATGCAGGATTTGCATTTGATGGTGATTCAGATAGATGTTTAGCAGTTGATGAAAATGGAAACTTCGTAGATGGAGATTTCTTAATGATGATAACAGCTAAATACTTAAAAGATATCGGACAACTTAAAGATAATACTTTAGTTGTAACAGTTATGAGTAATTTAGGTCTTATGCTTGCATGTAAAGAGCATGGAATTCATGCTGAAATAACAGGTGTTGGAGATAGATATGTTCTTGAAAACATGGTTAAAAATGAATATATGCTTGGTGGAGAACAATCAGGTCATATAATATTACTTAATCATAATAGTACTGGAGATGGACTTGCAACAGCACTTCAAATATCTACAATACTTAAAGAAACAGGAAAAACTTTATCAGAACTTTCAAAAGTTATGAGAGTTTTACCACAAGTTTTAGTTAATGCAAAAGTACCTAATGAGAAGAAAAATATCCATGAGGTTGATGCACAAATTAAATCTGAGATTGTTAAAATAGAAGAATTATTAGAGGGTAAAGGAAGGGTTCTTATAAGACCTTCTGGTACAGAGCCACTTGTAAGAGTTATGCTTGAGGGTGAAAATCAACAAGAAATTGATAAACTTGCACATGATCTTGCAAAATTAATAGAAGAAAAAGTTAAATAATATAGTAATAAGCAGTAGGATTTACCTACTGCTTATTTTTATATATATAGATTGTTTAATTTTTTAGCAAGGGTTTTCAAGTGGACCATAACAATCACCGTCAAGTTTTAAAAGAATATAGCTTAACTCTTCTATATGTTCTTTTTCATCATTTGTAATTTCAGTTATTATTTTTATAGCATCTTTATTATCTATTTGACTTAAAATATCTTCGTAGGCAATAATAGCTTCAAGTTCTGATTTTATATCAAGTCTAATTTTTATCAGAAGTGAAGACATACTAATTTTTTTCTTACTAGAGAGTTCGTTTAATTTTTTGCATTTAATAGATATATGCTTTGGAACTTCAATGGACATATCATATTGAATATGGTCACATTTTCTAGTTAAATCAAGTAACATACCATAGTGTCTTTTTTCATCCTCCATAATATGCTCAAAGATATTTTTTACTTCAGGGATTGGACAATAGCCAATATGTTCTTGGTAATCATTTATTGCAACAAGTTCACCTATCATTGCCTCTCTTAAAAAATTAGGTAAATTAACTGCTTTTCCTTGTGGTTGTCTATCGGTTGTATAACTCATAGTAACTCCTTTAATATAATTCAGTTAAAATATAATATGAATTATATTTATTTATGTTAAAATTTTTTTTGATATACAAATAAAGTGCAAATTATGGTAAAATTGTATTAAATATCAATCGAGTATATGAGGGGTAAATTATTATGGATAGAAAAAAGTATTTTCTGAAAAGAATATCGATTATAGGACTTTTAACATTAGGATTAGTAGTAGGTTCAATGAACCTAGTTTATAAATATACTGAAAATGAAATACATGTATTTGTAGATGAGATACAAGATGATATAGAGCAAATAGAAGAAAATAGTGATAAGTACACTAATGATAAAGAAATATCGACAGCTATATTAAGCAAAATAGAACAAGATATTGATGTATCTGTAAATAAGATTATATTTGGGAGTGCGGGTGTTTTTTGTGTAGCTGCAATAATGTTTGCTTATTTATTCCTTAGAGTTTTTAGTTATAAAATGATGGCTAAAATTAGAGTTATAGAAAGTGATTTAAAAGGGTTATTTATTGATGAAGATAATAGAGGGATGTTGGATACATCTACAAAACTTGAGCAAAATATAGATGGAATAATAGTATCTATAAATGAGTATAAAGAAAAACTTAATTACTCTACTAAATATGATGAACTAACAGGACTTATGAATAGGTCAACATTTATAACTGAATTAGATAAGGAAATTGAAAGAGGTACAAAGGAAGATATGATTCTTATTTGTATAAATATAGATGGCTTTTCTTATTATAATAATAATTTTGGTTATCATAAAGGTGATGAGATTTTAAATCTTGTTGCATCAACAATTACTAGATATATAGAAATAGATAGTATTATAGCTAGAATTGGTGGAGATGAATTTGCAGTAGTTTTAAAAAGTGATGAGATAAATGATACAAATATTGCTTCATATGTTGAAGGTTTATTAATTGAGATAAATTCAATTGAAAACACAGGGGTTGGAGGATTTATTTCTGTAAGTATGGGTATTTGCACTAAAAGTTCAAAAGAAAGTACAGCAGCAGCAATGATGAATAATGCATATCTTGCTATGACTACAATTAAAGAAAGACAGAAGAATAGCTTTGAGTTCTTTACATGTAAAAATAAAAAAGATATAACACTTGATATGATTGAAAGGGCTTTAAAAAGAGGGGATATACAATTACATTACCAGCCAAAGGTTAATCTTAAAACAAATAAGATTGATGGAGTTGAAGCTCTTGTTAGATGGTTTGATGATGAACATGGTTATATATCACCATTTTCATTTATTAAAATTGCTGAAGATACAGGCTATATAATAACACTTGGAGAGTGGATTTTAAATAAAGCAGTTAATGATATCAATGAATTAAATAAAGAACTTGGAACAGATATTTCAGTAGCAGTAAATGTTTCACCTATACAGTTTTTACAAAAGAGCTTTCTTGAAAAAGTTAAAAATGCGATTAATAATTCAGGGATAGACCCTAGAAATTTAGAACTTGAATTAACAGAAAGTATCGGGCTTTTCAATTCACATGATGTTGTTAAAAAGTTTGAAGATATAAGTAGTCTAGGAGTTTCAATTGCTATTGATGATTTTGGAACAGGATATAGTTCTATAAAGTATTTAAAAGAGTTTAAGATAAACACTATAAAAATAGATAGAAGTTTTATAATGCAAGGTGAGAAAAATAGAAGTATAGTTAGATATATAATTGATGTTTCTAAAACACTTGGGTTTAGAGTTGTTGCAGAAGGTGTAGAAGATTATATGCAAGCAAGAATGCTTAAAGAGCTTGATTGTGATTATATTCAAGGATATTTCTTCTACAAACCAATGCCAGTTATTAGGCTTCGAGAATTTGTAAAAAGGTAGTGTGATAAAGTGAGTAAGGTAGAACTTAGAAAAAGTATGAGAGAAAAAAGAAAAAATATGGATAGTAATTTAAAAAGAAATTTAGATGAAATAATAAGAAATGTTTTTTTTGAAACTAAGGAGTACCCAAAAGCTAAAATTATATTTATTTATGTTAGTATAGGTGAAGAATTTAATACAATTGAAATAATTAAAAGGATTTTAGCTGATGGAAAAAGAGTATGTGTACCTAAAGTTTTTAGCAAAACAAAAATGGAAGCTATCGAAATAAAATCTTTAGATGATTTGAAAGAGTGTGGGTCTTATGGAATATTAGAGCCGAGTGTTGATGGAACTATTTTAAGTGAAGAAGTAGATTTAAGTATTGTACCAGGACTTGCTTTTGATAAAGATGGTAAAAGGCTTGGATATGGTGGAGGATATTATGATAGATTTTTTGAGAAATATCCAAATTCATTTAAAATATCTTTATGTTATGCTTATCAACTAGTAACAGATGTATATCATATGCCATACGATATAAGTATAGATATGATAATTTCTGAAAAAGAAATTAGTTATATTTAATTTCATGCAAAAATAACCATAAAATAGTTGCAATACCTAAATTTGTATAATACAATAAGTATATAAGAAAGAATTTAATATAGGTCTTTTATCAAGAAGGTGGAGGGACTGGCCCTGTGAAACCTAGCAACAGCTAACTACGTAAGTTAGAATTGTGCTAAATCCTGCGTGGAAATATAAAAGTTTTAAGAACTTATTTTCATGAAAGATAAAAGAGATTGTTTTTAAAATAGAAGTTAAAGCTATTTCAATCTCTTGTAGATTGAAGTAGCTTTTTTGCTATATAATTTATAAATTAGTATGTTGCTCTTGTATAAAAGTCACCTAATAAAAAAGGGGGGCTTTTTTTTATGAGTAGTTTTAGTAAAGGAACTATTTGTGTTCAAGGTGGATATCAGCCAAAGGTTGGTGAACCGAGAGTTTTACCAATATATCAAAGTACAACATTTAAGTATGAAGACCCAGACCATGTTGCAGACCTTTTTGATTTAAAAGTAGCAGGTCATTTATATTCAAGAATTAGTAATCCAACATTAGAGGGATTTGAAAGCAAATTTACACAACTTGAGGGTGGAGTTGGAGCAGTAGCTACTTCATCAGGTCAATCAGCAATTTTACTTGCGATACTTAATTTATGTTCTTGTGGAGATAATCTTATCTCAACTTCAAATTTATATGGAGGAACATATAACTTATTTAATATAAATCTTAGGAAGCTTGGTATTGAAACAAGGTTTGTAAGTCCAGAGGCTACAAAGGAAGAAATTTTAGAACTAGTTGATGAAAATACAAAACTTTTTTATGGTGAAATTATAGGAAACCCAAGTATAAATGTTTTAGATTTAGAAAAGTTTTCAGAAATTTCAAAAGTTTCAGGAGTTCCACTTATTGTTGATAATACAATAGCAACACCGTATTTATGTAGACCATTTGAGCATGGTGCAGCAATAGTTGTTCATTCAACTTCTAAATACTCTGATGGGCATGCAACTGCGATTGGTGGAATAATAGTTGATTCAGGAAATTTTAACTGGGATAATGGAAGATTTAAAGATTTAGTAGAGCCAGATCCAAGTTATCATGGGCTTAAATATGTAGAAACTTTTGGGAGTGCTGCATATATAACAAAGCTTCGTGTAACACTACTTAGAGATTATGGTTGCATAATGAGTCCACAAAATGCATTTTTAACAAATCTAGGACTTGAAACATTACATCTTAGAATGGAGAGGCATAGTAGTAATTCACTAGCACTTGCAAGATTCTTAGAAAAACATGAGAAAGTTAGTTGGGTTAGATATCCACTTCTTGAAACTCAGGAAGACTATGAAAGAGCTAAAAAACTTCTACCAAAAGGAGGATCAGGAATGCTTACTTTTGGAATAAAAGGAGGAGTTGAAGCTGCAAAAATATTTACTAAATCACTTGGATTAACAGCTTTAGTTGTTCATATAGGAGATGCTAGAACTTCAATTCTTCATCCTGCTAGTACAACTCATAGTCAGTTATCTGAGGAAGAACAGATAGCATCGGGAGTATCACCAGACCTTATAAGGATTTCTGTTGGTATAGAAGATGAACAGGATATTATAAATGATTTTAAACAAGCATTTGATAAGTTAGGATAGGTGATTAATTATGACGATATATCTTTCTAAGAAAATAAATGGGCTAGCACCACTTTCAAAAGAGTATGACATAGAAGTGCTAGATGATGAGGGCTGTTGTAGCATTAAAAAAGTAGGGGTGCTTAATTTAATGCCAACAAAATGTGAAACAGAAACACAGATTTTAAGACTTTTATGTGAGACAGGTGAAAATTTAAAGGTTGAATTTATAAGACTTGATAGTTATAAGCCTAAAAATATACCTTATGAATATTTAATGGAAAATTACAGAAGCTTTGATGAGGTTAAAGAAAATCTTGATATTCTTATAGTGACAGGGGCGCCACTTGAGAAAATGGATTTTGATGAAGTAGATTATATTACTGAACTTCGTGGAGTTTTAGATTATTCAAAATTAAATATTCAAAAATCTTTGTTTATATGTTGGGGAGCACAGGTTGCACTTAATCATTTTTATTCTATTAGAAAGGTACTTACTAAAGAAAAAATATTTGGTGTATTTTCACATGAGATTTTAAATGGGGATGAAATCTTATCTGGAATAGAGGGTGGATTTAGGGCGCCACACTCAAGACATACTGAATTATCAAAAGAAGATTTAAAAAATTGCAATAAGCTTAAGCTAATATCTGTAACAGAGGAAGGGCAAGAACATCTTTTAAGAGGCGAATTTAATGATTATTATATACTTGGTCATATAGAATATGATGAGGAAAGTCTTAAAAAAGAATATGTTAGAGATTTAAAAAAAGGCTTAGAAATAAATAAACCAAAGGGCTATTTTGTTAATGATAATATAGATGAAGGAATAAGATTTGATTGGAGAAAAGATGCAATTAAATTTTATAAAAACCTTATAAAATAAGAGTAATTAGTATTAAAATAAATGAAAAAAGAGTTATCTATAAATAGAATGCTATTATAGGTAGCTTTTTTGCTGTTTAAAGATATTCATAAATGACTTTGTAACTTATATGGAAGCAATTATTAATTGAAAGAGAATATCGATTGTGATATGATATTAATGTATTTTATGAAGTTTAATAAAGGGAGTTATTTTACTTATGACAAAGAAGATTAAAGATTTGGAACAAAAAAGATATGCCTTAAACATACTTTTATTCACAATAGTGTTTGGTATCATTGGTGGAGTTAAAAGTATAGTTGGAGACACATACAGAAGTTATTTAAGACTTAGTAATAAAGCAGCATCAGATGATTTATCAATGCTCATAGGATTTGCAATGTTAATATTAGTTATAGCACTACTTGCAGTTAAGTGGTTTGGTCACAGAAAAGTATTTATTGCTATTGCAATTTCTATGCTATTTGCATTTGTTTTAGCCATCTATTCACATGCATATTTTTCAATTGCATTATCATCAACACTTTTACATCTTGGAGATAAAGCTTTCGATATTATGATGGCACTTATTATTATGGCATATACTAATAAAGGTAATAGGATAGTTACTTTTACTAGAGTTATTATTATTAATGTTATAGTGGAATCAGTTGTTAGTATGTTTGATGGAAAGTTAGTTGTTTATAGATTTAAACAAATGCTTGGTATTTCATATGATAAAGCGGACAAGCTTACAGCACATGTTAGTAAACTTACACCAGAGCAGTTAGCTTATTATACACAGTCATATAAGCTAGTTCTTTGGATAGCTGTAGCAATGCTTGTTGTAGTTATAATACTTCTTGCTTTAATGAAAGAAAAGAAAGAAGATTATAGAGGCATTCAAGAATTGACAATTGAAAAAATTGAAAAAGTTAAATTTGATCCAGCTATATTTAAAAATAAATATATAGTATGTTGGGTAATTTATTCAGTTGCAATGGGAGTTGAATCAAACTTTATTACTCCAAATCTTGCAATCTATTTTAATAGAATTTTACACATAAGTAGGGGAACAACATCAACTATTCTTTCATTTAAAAGTTTAGGGATGCTAGTATTCTTACTTGCAACACCATTTGTAGTTAAGAAAATGGGTAATATTAAGTCATTTGCACTTCTTATATTCTTATCAGGACCTGTTATGATAGTTATGGGAATGGGAAATGTTTTTCTACCAGTAACAGCGGTAGTTATGGGAGCAGCAATTTTCTTAAGATATGGATTTACACATGCAGTTCACCCAGTTCAAGATTCTCTGCAACTACTTTTAGTTAAAAAAGAGAATAGACCAATATTTTTAGCGGTTATAACAGGAATAAATGCTGTTATATCAATAATAATTGGTTATATGGGAGCTAAAACATTATTTAGTACAGCTAGAGGATATCATATGTTATTCTTTGGATTCGCAGTGGTATTTATGCTTTGTGGAATTATGCTATATATTGTATTTGATAAGAGATTTAATAAGAATTTAGATTACTAGAATAAAAAGCTATTTTTAGAGTAAGAACAAAATTACTTTGAAGATAGCTTTTTTTTATGTATAATTATATAACTGGTCTAGTCAGGTTAGATATAGAAATAAGAGGTGTTTGAAGTATTTTAAGTACTATTAGTAATATTAAAGGCAATAGCTATGCCAAAGATTATCGATAATCAATTTAAAAATGTTAACGATTTCATATAGAGATAACATTATGAATAAAAAAATGACAATGTTAATTTTTATGCAAATAAAATAAATGGATTAGAGAAAAATAAGGGATTAATTATACTAATTTACAAAAAAAACTAGTTTGTAGTAGGGGATTATATAAATTAGTATAAGAACATAAAGAGAAACAAAGGAGGTGCCAAGGATGTTAAAAATAATACTAGCATCACATGGAAAATTTTCAGAAGCTTTATACAAATCAGGTTCTATGATAATAGGAGAACAGGATTATGTTAGAACAGTAACATTTATGCCAGGAGAAGGATTAGATGATCTTTTGCGAAAGTATGAAAACGTTGTAAATGAATTAGGGAAAGATAATGAAATATTATTTTTAGTTGATTTATTTGGAGGAAGTCCATTTAATGCAGCAAGTACAATAGTAATTGCAAATGATAAGTATGAGTTAGTTACAGGGATGAATCTACCAATGTATTTAGAACTTGTAGGAAATGGCGAAGATATATCATTAGAAGATGCTAAACAAATAGCAACTAATAGTGGTAAAGAAGGAATAATTAATTTTGAAAAAAATATAGAAGATGATGAAGAGGAGGAATTTTAAAATGCATTTAAATTTAGTAAGAATTGACGATAGATTAATACATGGACAAGTTGCTACAGTTTGGTCAAAGGAATCAAAGTGTAACAGAATAATAATAGTATCAGATGAGGTTGTAAAGGATGAACTTAGAAAAACTATGCTTAAACAGGTAGCCCCTCCAGGTATTAAATCACATGTTGTTTCAGTTAAGAAAATGATAGAGATATATAAAGATCCAAGATTTAATGAGTTTAAAGTGTTAGCTTTATTCACAAATCCAACAGAAGCATTAAGAGTTATACAAGGTGGAGTGGGGATTAAAAGTATAAATATAGGTGGAATGAGTTTCCAAAAAGGAAAGACACAAATTACATCAGCAGTTTCAGTTGATGAAGATGATATAAAAGCTTTTAGAGAATTAGACAAACTCGGGATAGAACTTGAGATTAGAAAAATTGCTAAAGATTCAAAAATTAATTTGATGACAAAAATTTAACTGTTAAGTCCTTAGAAATAAAAGGAGGTTAGTTAAAATGACTATTACACAAATCGTTTTAGTTGCAATATTTGCCGCAATTTGTGGTGCGAGTTCCATTATAGATCAATTTGAAATTTATCAACCTTTAGTAGCATGTACTGTTATGGGCTTAATTTTAGGTGATGTTACTCTTGGGGTTATGCTAGGTGCACAGCTTCAAGTTATAGTTATTGGTTGGATGAATATTGGAGCTGCTGTAGCGCCAGATCCAGCGTTAGCATCTTTAATAGCTAGTATATTAGTAGTATATTATAAAGAACCAATTGCAGTTGGTTTTGCAATAGCTATACCACTTGCAGTCGCTGGACAAATGATTGGGATATTTGCGAGAACTTTATCCGTAGGTTTTCAACATTTAGCAGATTCATATGCTAATAAGGGTAATCTTTGGGGAATAGATTTCTGCAACTGGGCAGCATTAACATTACAAATGCTAAGAGTTGTTATTCCAGTTCTAGTTGTTGCATTAGTAAGTGCT
>NZ_CAMQRY010000055.1 GCF_947036855.1 uncultured Clostridium sp. | reverse complement strand
TTCCTTGCTGGAAAAACTATGGACTTTATTAATAGTAAGGCTTTTGAAGGAACACTTTTAGCTCATAATGATGGTGGAGTTCCAAATCTTATAATTAATGTTCCAGAACTTACACCATACTATTTTGGTAAACTTGCTTACTTCTTTGAGAAAGCTTGTGGAATTAGTGGATATCTTTTAGGTGTTAATCCATTTGATCAACCAGGTGTTGAAGCTTATAAAAAGAATATGTTTGCACTTCTTGGTAAACCAGGATATGAAACATTAAAGAAAGAGCTTGAAAATAGATTATAATTTAAAGTTTTAATTTTAGAGTTATCTATATGGAAATATTATTTTAATGATATTTGCGTATATGATGGCTCTTTTTTTTGTGGAATTAAATGGAAAGAATATTGTGGATAATTTTTACAAATAAATTCTGTGGATAACTTTTAATTAAAAGTTTGGTGATTTATTAGTATAATGAAGTTAAAGAGGTGTTTTTATGAAAATAATAGTTGATGGGGATGGATGCCCTGGAATGAAATTTATAGAAAAAGTAGCAAGAGAAGAAGAAGTTGAACTTATTGTTTATGCAACAATTGACCATAATATAATTGTAGATTATGGAACGGTTAAAAGGGTAGATAAAGGCTTTCAGTCTGTAGATATGTATGTTATTAATGAAACTAAGGCTGGTGATGTTGTAATTTCACAGGATTTTGGAGTTGCAGCTATGGTTCTTGGGAAAAAAGGTTTTGCAATTTCACCTAAGGGAAAAGTTTATACAGATGATAATATTGATAGGCTTTTATTTGAAAGACATCTATCTCAAAAAGCAAGAAAAGCTGGGCTTAGAAGTAAGGGGGCTAGTAAGAGAACTAAGGAAGATGACTTGAAACTTTATGAGGTTATTAAGTCAGTTGTTAAAAGAGCTAAACTTAGCATATAAAAAAAATCTCAGGTCTGACCTGAGATTTTTATTTTAATGGTTTGATTATATGGATATAATAAAATTAGGAGATTTATAGTGTTGTTTAACACTACTAATATTATGTGTTAAAAAATTTTTAATATTCATTTATTTTTAAAGAAAATTAATATTCTAAATCGTTTAATATGTTTACATAATATGGTAAAAGTTGTATAATTTTAAGTAGAATTAGAGATTGGTGGCAGGGGTGTGAGTATGGAAGGGTTATATATTGACATATACACAAGAGATATAGATGATAAAGAGTGTTATGATATAAAAATAGAGAATAATACAAATGAAGATTTAACATATAAAATACTTATAGGAAGAGAGGGAGTATGGAACGCCTTAGCTGAAGAATTTACATATGAGAATGAGTTTATATGGACACCAATTGATATTGGTGAGTATATGATTATAGCTCAAGCAAAGAAGAAAAATTCTGATAAAGCATTTGATTATAAGGCTACCAGAAGTTTGAGTGTAGGGATGAGTGAAGAAAATTTAATAAGAGATATTTTTATAAATAAAGGAACTTATGATATTGGGAATAAGGTTGAGATTAGAGTTGATTCTTTAAAATCACCTGTGATGTATAGATATTTTATAAGTTCTAAAGATGGTTGGAGACTTATGAGAGATTATACTCCAGATAATGAACTTAGTTTTACTGCTAGTGAAGCTGGAAGCTTTGATGTTTTGATTGAATGTAAAATCCCAGATTCAGATAATAATTTTGATGATTATAGTACGACAAGTTTTCTTGTTAATAATATTGAAAATGTTGAGATTGTTGATTTTAAATGTTTAGCAAATGAGCTTTTAGTTGGGCAGGAATTGATTTTTAAGGTTGATGCAAGTTTTGAGGATGATAGAACAGGGCTTTATAAGTTTGTTAAGGTTAGACCAGATGGAACTATAATATGTGTTCAAGATTATTCATCACGAAATATGGTTTCATTTATTGAAGATAAAAGTGGTGAGTATAGACTTATGTGCTCTATAAGAGATATGTACTCTGCTAAGGATTATGATGATAGGGCAATTATGAATTATAGAATTAAACCATATAAGGATTTAGAACTTAAAAGTTTAACTACTGATATAAGTTCTCCTGAAACTATTGGTGAGGATGTAATTATAAAAGCTATTGTATCAGGTGGAAAGGATTTAAGATATAGATTCCTTATTACAGGACCACATAGAGAGGATTCTGGATTTAGAAGAGGGAATGCTTTTTCTTGGAATACAAAGGTTGTTGGAGATTATACAATAACTGTATATGTTAAGGATGACAGTTTTATTAGTGAAAAACCAGAGGCTTGTGAGGTTAAGGCAAGTATAAACTTTACTGTTGAGGAAGATATTCATAAGCCAGTTAGAATTACAAAGATTGATACAAATAGTCAAGGAATTAATGTTGTAGATAATCCTATTATTATAAGTGTTGAAACTGATGGTGGAACAAGTATAAAATATGCTTTTGATGTTCTAATGAATAAGAAAATTATAGCAGAGTTTCCTTATGGTGATAAGAATTTCATGGAGTTTACACCAAGTCAGGCAGGGGTTTTTGATATTGATATTAAGGTTAAGGATAAGTATTCGGATAAAAGATATGATACACATAATTTAATTCATGTAGATGTTAAGTCTTATAGGGAAGCAAAGATAGACCATATTCTTGTGCCAGCTAAGGATTATTTTTTAGTTGGGGATAATATTGATATAGAAGCGATTGTTCAAAATACTAATGAAACTCTTATGAAGTATATAACAATGATTAATGGACAGGTTGTTGAGGAAACAGAGTATGATAGTATTAGAAAACTTGAAGTTTCTCCAAAGTGTCCTGGTAAATATGTTATAGAGATTTATGTTAAGAATGAAAAGTGTGAGATAGGATTTGATAGTAGAAGAGATGTTAAGTTTTATGTTAATGAAGCACCTCCAGTTACTAATATGACTGTGAAGAGTGATAAAGTTAATTATAAAATTAATGATGAAATTAATTTTAGTGCTACAAGTAATGGTGGTAAGAGTGTTTGTTATGAGTTTTATATAATGGTTAATAATAGTTGGGCGCTTGTTCAGAAATATAGTAGAAAAAAATATTATGCATTTAGACCTTTTAAAGAGGGACAGTATAAGGTTTTAGTTCTAGCTAAAAGTCATCATAGAAAATGTGCCTATGAAGATTATGGTGTTCTAGAATTAAATGTTGAGTAATAGACAGTTATAAGGGGTGGTTTTATGAAAATTAAGGGACTTGGAGCTGAGCAAATTGCAGCAATGACACTTTTAGCTCAGGCTAAAAAAAGTAGTGAGAAAAAAGATTCTCCAGAGTTTTCTATTATGATGGAGGCTGTATTGCAGTCAGCAGCAAGTAAACAAGATAGTGAAAATACGTTAGATAAAGATATTACAGAAGATTTAAATGTTTTAAAGCCTGCTAAGCCAGATACAGTTATTAGTAGTGAGAGTGCAGGTAAGTCAGATAGTGAGAGAATTGATATGGCTGTAAAAAGTGCCTCTTCAAAGTATGGTGTTGATGAGAAACTTATAAAATCTATTATAAAAGCTGAATCTAATTTTAACCCTAGTGTTACATCAAGTTCAGGGGCACAGGGAGTTATGCAGATTATGCCTGCTAATTTTAAGATGCTAGGAATTACAGATGGGTATAATATTGAGCAAAATATTAATGGTGGGACAAAAATTCTTAGAAATTATCTTGATAGATTTGATGGAGATACTAAAATGGCTCTTATGGCTTATAATGGTGGACCAGGAACTATGGAGAGAAGAGGTGTTAAATCAGAGAGTGATTTATATAAGATGCCAAAGGAAACTCAAAATTATGTACCAAAGGTTTTTAAATTTTATAGTGAGTTGTAATAATTTATTAGAGGGTGAATTTCAGATTTTTTTGGAATTTGCTCTCTTTTTGGTATAATGTAAAAATAATAATAGCGATATGATTAATATAGGAATTTTAGGAGGATGTTATTTTGGAAAGATTAGATAAGGTACTTTCAAATTTAGGATATGGTTCAAGAAAAGAACTTAAGAAAACTTTAAAGATGGGGATTGTTACTGTTAATGGAGTTGTTATAAAAGACTCTAATGCAAAGGTTGACCCAAATGAGGATACAATTTTTGTTGGAACTGAAGAGGTTATTTATAGAGAGTTTATATATTTAATAATGAATAAGCCAGATGGAGTTATTTCAGCAACTTTTGATAACAGAGATGAAACTGTTGTTGATTTACTTTCACCAGAGCATCAAATATTTGAACCATTCCCAGTTGGTAGACTTGATAAGGATACAGTAGGACTTCTTTTACTTACTAATGATGGTGAACTTAATCATAAACTTATTTCACCAAAGTATGGAGTAAATAAGATTTACTTTGCACATATTAATGATGAAATTACAGAGGCTGATATAAAAGCTTTTGAAACAGGTATTACTCTTGGTGATGGATATAAGTGTTTGCCAGGTAAACTTGAGATACTTGAGAACTTAGGTGATATGGCTAAGGTTCATATAACTATACAAGAAGGTAAATTCCATCAAGTTAAAAGAATGTTTGAAGCTAGAGAGAAGAAAGTTACATATCTTAGACGAGTTAAATTTGGTAATATTGATATAGATGAATCACTTGAAGAAGGGGAGTACAGAGAGTTAACTCAAGATGAGTTAAATCTTTTATGTAGAGATTTCTAATAAAAATTGATAAATTTATAGTAAAATTTTCAATAAAGCTATCAATAGTTAAAAAAAACCTTTTAGAAATGTAAAACTGGTAGATAAATTACAAAAATTTCATAAAATCTACTTGCAATAAGAAAACCTTTTTAATATAATGTTAATGCAAGGATAAATAAAAGGAATGAAATAGCCCCCTTTTTATTTATTGCTTATTGCTAAGGCGTAACCTGGCCCCAAGGGTTACGTTCTTTATATCGAGAAATTTTATAAATGACTGCTCTAGGACTTTTGTCTTAGAGCTTTTATATTTTTTTATAAAAGTGTTTGTAATGAGCCAAATTTGGGAATACTTGTATTAGGGCGTGTGAAGGTTACATAAGAATTAGAAAAAATTTATATTAGTATGATATAATTAAGAATAGTAGATATTAGATTTAAAAGGAGTTGATGATAGTGGATTTAAAAAGCTTATTAAATAGCGAACAGTATGAGGCAGCCACTACAATAGATGGGCAGGTATTAATACTTGCGGGTGCTGGTTCGGGAAAGACAAGGGTTTTAACTCATAGGATAGCACACATGCTAAATGATTTAGAAATAAAACCTTATAACATACTGGCAATAACATTTACAAATAAAGCAGCGGCAGAAATGAGAGACAGAGTTAGGTCTTTAGTTGGAGATGTTGCAAACAGTATGTGGATTTCAACATTCCACTCAACTTGTGTAAAAATTTTAAGAAGAGAAATAGATAAATTAGGATATAAAAAAGATTTTACTATATATGATTCTTCAGACCAAAAGACATTAGTTAAGCATGTAATGAAAGAGCTTGATATAAATGATAAGGATATTTCAGATAATGAAATTCTTGGTTCAATAGGTAAAGCAAAGGATGGTCTTTTAACACCTGCTGCTTATAGAAGAAGTATTGAAGGTAATTTTAGAAAAGAAAAACTTGCTGATTGCTATGAATTATATCAGAAAAAACTTAAAGGTAATAATGCCCTTGATTTTGATGATTTAATATTTAAAGCAGTAGAGCTTTTTAAAGAACATAAAGATGTTTTAGATTTTTATCAGAATAAATTTAAATACATAATGATAGATGAGTATCAAGATACTAATAAAGCACAATATGAATTTGCAAAGTTTTTAGCTGATAAACATAAGAATATCTGTGTAGTTGGAGATGATGATCAATGTTTAGTTGAAGGAACAAATATAGAAACTAAAACAGGTGATGCTAAAATTGAAGATATAAAGTCTGGTGATTTTGTAAGAGTTGCAACTGGAAATGGAAAAACTGATTTCTTAGAGGTTGAGAGTATTTCAAAGAAAGAAATTACTTCAAATCTTTTTGTTGTTAAAACAGAGAGTGGAAAAGAGTTTAAAGCAACTGCAAATCATATAACATTTGCAAAGCAAATTGTTGAGGATGATAAATTCTATGTTTATCTTATGTATAAAGAAGGTAAAGGATATAGAATAGGTCTAACATCTTCAGTTAGAAGTAGAGAAAATGAACTTGTATCAGGTCTTGCAGTTAGACTTAATGGTGAGCAAGCTGATAAAATGTGGATAATTAAAAGATGTGATACTAGAGATGAGGCATCATATTTTGAGGAATATTATTCATATGAATATGGTATTCCAAAGGTTGTATTTAATACAAGAGGAAGAAGTTTACTTTTAAGCCAAGAGCAAGTTAATAATTTATTTAAAAATATAGATACTTATGATAGAGCTAATAAACTTATGGATGATGAATGCTTACATTTTGAATATCCACATCATGTTAGTGGAGCTGTTGTAAGAGGTGAGTCTGTAAGAAAAAGAGTTAATTTAACTATTTTTGGTGGAAGAGAAGCAGTAAGTAGACCTTGTTTATCACATAGAATATCTTTAAATTCATCAGGTGATGATAGAACTAAGTTTGAAGATGCTGGTTTTAATGTTAGAGATGGTCAAAGAGATACTTTCAGGATTGAAACAGAAAGAGTTGCTTATGATGAAGCAGAAGAACTTACAAAGAGTATTTTAAATGTTGAAGATTGTTATGAACTTTCAAGAAAGATAAGACTTACTTCAGAAAAATCATTTATGTTTATGCCAGTTGGTAGTTTAAAGGTTGGAATGATTATTGGAAGTTTTAATGGAAGTGAAATAATAGAAGATAAAATAGTTTCTATAAGCACAGAAGCTTATAGTGGATTTGTTTATGATATAAATGTACCAGTTGCAAGAAATTATATAGCCAATGGTGTTGCAGTCCATAACTGTATTTACGCTTGGCGTGGAGCAGATATTAGGAATATTTTAGACTTTGAAAAAGATTATCCTGGTGCTAAAACTGTTAAGCTTGAAGAGAATTATAGATCAAAAGCAAATATTTTAGATGCTGCTAATAGTGTTATAAGAAATAATGCAGAGAGAAAGTCTAAAGTTTTAAGAACTGAGAAAGAAGCTGGAGAGAAAATTACTATTGAAAGAACTTACTCAGATAAGATGGAAGCAACATTTGTGTGTACTGAAATTGAGAAGCTTAGAAGTGGAGAAACAGAATGGGATTATAAAAACTTTGCTGTTCTTTACAGAACTAATGCACAATCAAGAACTTTTGAGGAAGCTTTAAGAAGAACTGGTATTCCATATAGAATATTTGGTGGACTTAAGTTCTATGATAGAAAAGAGATTAAAGAT
Organism: uncultured Clostridium sp.; assembly: GCF_947036855.1. Lineage (GTDB taxonomy): Bacteria > Bacillota > Clostridia > Clostridiales > Clostridiaceae > Sarcina. The sequence continues at coordinate 9,046 of NZ_CAMQRY010000055.1, read as the reverse complement.
ATTCTTTCATACTTAAAAGTTATTTTAAATTCACAAGATGATATTTCACTTAAGAGAATTATAAATGTTCCAAAGAGAAGTATTGGTAATACAACAATTGAAAAAATAGATTTATATGCAAAGTCTTTAGACCTTGATTTTTATGATGCTATTTTAGATGTTGAAAAGATAGAAAGTCTTACTTCAAGAGGGAAAAATCCTATTCTTAAGTTTGCTGATATGATGGAAGATGTTAAAGTTATGGCATCAAAGTTATCTGTTTCAGACTTAATAGAGTATGTTCTTGAAAAATCAGGGTATATTGATGCTTTAAAAGCTTCAAAACTTTTAGAAGATGAGAGTAGAATTGAAAACTTAAAGGAACTTGTTTCTGATGCAGTTGATTTTGAAAAGACAGCTCCAGAGGATGAGAGAAATCTTTCTAATTATTTAGAGAGAGTTGCACTTGTTCAGGATGCAGATAATGGTGAGAGTGATGATAACTATGTTACTTTAATGACTATTCATAGTGCTAAGGGACTTGAGTTCCCAGTTGTATTTATGGTTGGTATGGAAACAGGTATATTCCCAAGTGCTAGAGCATTAGAAGATGAGAAGGAAATGGAAGAGGCTAGAAGACTTTGTTATGTTGGTATAACAAGAGCTGAGGAAAAACTTTATATGACATCTGCTGAAAATAGAATGGTCTTTGGTAAAACACAGGCTTATCCACAATCAGATTTCATTAGAGAGATTCCAACAGATTTAAAAGAATATATAAAGAAAGAACCAGTAGTTAAACCAGCAAAGACAAAAAGTGCTTATGAGTCTAAGTTGTTTTCAGCTTCTAACAATCCACATGGACTTAGAAATGAATTCTCATATTCTCACAAGATTAGTAGAGAAAGTGCAGAAAGTCAGCTGGCTAGTATACTTAGTGGAAGCAATACGGATAAAAATGTTACTGCTGATAATGTAAAAATGGGAATGAAAGTTAAGCATAGCAAATTTGGTGTTGGTACAATAGTAACAACTACAAAAGTTGGTGCAGATATAAAACTTACAATAGCATTTGACAGTCAAGGTGTTAAACATCTTATGTTAAGTTTTGCTGTTTTAGAATTAGTTTAAAAATAAGAAAAATAAGCCTCAAAATTTTGGGGCTTATTTTAATGTTTAAAATTAATTAGGGCAAAAACTGTATAATATATAAGTATAAAATATATATGAATAAAGTTTAATAACTAATACTTTGCTAAAAATTATGCAAATCTTAAGAATTTCTTATACAGTATAGTGTTTTTAAATTTTATATATAGGGTTATAATATATATATTATGAAAAATAGAAAGTAGGAGTAAGTAATTTAGTATGAATAAAGTTGAAATAATGAATAAACTAGTAGATGACCTTAATAGATATGCCTATGAGTATTATACATTAGGAGAACCTTCTATTAGTGATAAAGAATATGATAAGAAATATGATGAACTTACAGCCTTAGAGAAAGAACTAGAATACAAGCTAGATTATTCACCAACACAGAGAGTTGGAGATGTTATTTTATCAGAGTTTAAAAAGTATAAGCATAAAGCAGCACTATGGAGTCTTGCTAAAGCTCAAACTATTAAGGAAATTGAAGACTTCCATAAAAGAAACATTAAGTTTGTTGATGAATATAATAAAACAGCAACAAATGAGTTACCAAGCATTAAATATATTGCAACTAAAAAGTTTGATGGACTTTCTATAAATCTGTCATATGATGAGAGTGGAATTCTTGTAACTGGTGCAACTAGAGGAAATGGTGAGGTTGGAGAAGATGTAACAGCTCAGATTAAAACAATCAAAGCTTTACCACTAAAGATTAATTCAAATGACTTTTTAGAAGTACATGGAGAAGCAATTCTTACAACAGAAGCTTTTGAAAAGTATAATAAAACTGCAACAACTCCTCTTAAAAACTTAAGAAATGGAGCAGCAGGGGCTTTAAGAAACTTAAATGTTAATGAAACTGCAAAAAGGGGATTATCAGCATTTTTCTATGATATAGGATATAATACTGGTGCTGAATTTGAAACTTATACACAAATGTTGAGCTTTATAAAAGAAAAAGGTTTCCCTATGGATGATTATATTAAGGTTTGTGAAACAATTTCTGATATTGAAAAAGAAATTAAATATATAGAAGATATAAGATTTGACCTTAATTATGATATTGATGGGCTTGTACTAGCTATTGATGATATTAGAACAAGAGAACTTATGGGATATACAGTTAAAGCTCCAAAGTGGGCAATTGCTTATAAGTTTGAAGCTCAAGAAACAACTTCAAAGCTTTTAGAAGTTGAATGGAATACAGGGAAAAGTGGAAGAATTACTCCAATAGCGTTAATTGAGCCTGTAGAACTTGCTGGAGTTACAGTTAAGAGGGTTACACTTAATAATATGGATGATATTAAAAGAAAAGGTGTTATGCTTGCTTCAGAAGTTTTTGTTAGAAGAAGTAATGATGTTATACCAGAGATAATGGGTGTTGTTGAGTCTAGTATTGAAAATGCAGTAGAAATACTTGCTCCTGAGAATTGTCCATCATGTGGTGCAAAGATTCATCAGGATGGAGTTCATTTATTCTGTGATAATACACTAGGGTGTAAATCTCAAATGGTTAAAACAATAGTGCATTATTCATCAAGAAATGCTATGAATATAGAAGGTTTTTCAGAAAAAACAGCAGAACAACTTTTTGAAAAGTTAGATATCAGATCTATATCAGATTTATATAAGCTTGAATTTGATAAACTTGTAGAGCTTGAAAGATTTGGGGATAAAAAAGCTAAGAAGTTATTAGCTGCAGTTGAAGGTAGTAAGGAATGTGAACTGCCAGCATTTATATATGCTTTAAGCATTCCAAATGTAGGTGTTAAAACTGCAAAAGATATAGTGAAAGAATTTAAAAATCTTGAAAATATAAAAAAAGCAACATTTGATGAACTTGTTGGAGTTTCAGATGTTGGTGATATAGTAGCCAAATGTATAATGGACTTTTTTAGAGAAGAAAGAGCTGTATCTATAATAGATGAACTTTTAAAAGTCGGTGTTAATCCAAAGTTTGAAGAGGTTGAAATTATAGAGAGTATATTTGGTGGGAAAACTGTTGTTGCAACAGGAAGTCTTAAAAATTATTCAAGAGAAGAAATAAAAGCAAAACTTGAAAGTCTTGGAGCTAAAGTTTCAGGAAGTGTTAGTAAAAAAACTGATTATGTTATAGCAGGGGATGCTGCTGGTTCTAAAATGAATAAAGCTTTAGAACTTGGAGTTAAAGTACTTACTGAAGAAGAATTTGAAGGTATGATATAAAATTCAAAGTATAGCTATGATATCTAGAAGTTAATGTTATTTAAATTATAAATAGCCAATAACTAATGGATAGAAAGACATTTTTCAATTAAGGAGAATATTTTATGGATATTAATAATGAGGTAGATGTAATAGAAGACTCAAATAATGAAGTGGATGTTTTAGAAAAACAAAAACAGAAGCAAACAAATGAGAGTGTAGTTAAAAATTTAGTTAACAATATACTAGATAATAATCCGAAGATTGTTGAGGGCTTTAATAATGGGGAAACTAAGTCAATTGATGAAACTTTTCTTATTTTAAAAGAGAGAATAGATTTTGAAATAACTGATGAAGAGATTAGAAATATAATTGGTGAAGAAATTTTAATAAGATAAAAAACAAGTCATAGGAGGAATCCTATGACTTGTTTTTTATTATATTTCTTTTTCAAGTTCAAAAATAGGAGGAACATCTTGAAGTTCCTTTGTGAACTCTAATATTTCATCTGTCATAACAAAAGTTTCAACTGTTACGTCAGGTTTAATTTCTTCTTTATCTATAATTTTCTTTTCTTCATTTTTACTAAGTGAGTTTTCAGTTAGTAAAGCTAGTTGATTTGCTATTTTTTCTAGCAGATAATTTTTATATTTAAATTGATTATATGCCTTGTTAGCTATAACAAAACTCCATATACCTATAAACATTAATGTAAGCATAAAGATTATAGCAATAATTTGAACTGCAATAGTCATAATTAATCCCGTCTTTAAAGTATGTACTCAAAGACAGTTCACCCCCTATATAATTAATAATAAAAGTATAACATTTTTCTCCATATTGTGTAAATTTATATTAGCAAAGTTCATTTGTGTTTAAAAAAATTAATACTTGTCAATAATTTAGAAATGAATGTATAAAGGAGATTATTGATGGGTAGGAGAAAATATTTTAAGGGTTTTATTATATTGTGTATAATAGGTATATTTATTTTAGTTGGTTGCTCTAAAATAGAGCCAGTTGCTGTTGTTAAAAATAAAAAGGAACAATTAAGTATAGGGAGTAGTATTCCAAAGAGCCTTGAGGTATCAAATGATATTAGCACAAGAGAAGAAGATATAATTTGTGCTTTGTTTGATGGACTTGTAGAAATTACAGAGGGTGGAGATATAGGTCCATTAATTGTTAAGGGGTGGAAAGTTTCAGTAGATGGTTTAACATACAGTTTAATTTTAAGGGAAGATGCTTATTGGAGTGATGGTGAAAAGATAATAGCAGATGATTTTATTGAGTTTTTTTCTGATATATTATCTCCAGAGAATAAAGAATATACTTCGGATGAATTGTTCACTATTTTTGGCGCAGAGGAATATAAAAAAGGAATTAAAAGTTTTGATGAAATAGGAATAACTTCGACAAGTGATACAGAACTAAAATTTAGACTTGTAACTAAAGATGATGATTTTTTGAGAAAATTAACAAAGCCAGAATATAGACTAAGAGATTTAGATGATAATTTACGAGCGTATAAAGAAAATTATGAAGAAATTCGATATACAGGTGCATATAGAGTTTTAAGTATGGAAGAGGGAATACTTAATTTAACTAAAAATATAGAATACACAGGTGAGTTTTTAGGAGCAAAGGATATACAAATATCAGGTGGTGCAGATTATATAAAGGATTTTGCTATGTATAATACAGGAAAACTTGATATAGCATATAATCCACCTAAAAGTGCATTTGATGATGGAAAGCTTTTATCAAAAATAAATGTTGGAAAATCATCAATAATTGATTATATGGTTTTTAATGGAGAGAGTGAAATTTCAAAATATTTAGATTTTAGAAAAGCAATATATATAGGTTTGAGTAATTCCCTAAATGAGAGTTATATGATTAAAAATAATTTGGCTAGGTCTGAAACTAGAGAAGTAACATCAGAGGAAATTGAAAAAAATATTTTTTTTGAGGATGAGTTTAAAAAAGTAGTAGTTAGTAGCAATGTAAGTAGTGGTGCATTAGAAGTTGCAGAAAATTATCTAAGTACAATTCCTAATATAAAAACTGAGGAAATAAGAGTGGTTGGAGTAAATAATTTTGAAAATAGAAGTTTAGAAATTTATTTAAAAGATATATTTGAAAAACTTGGGTTGATATTAGAATTTAAGTTATATAAAACCGATGAAATAAATTCAATTGTTGATAGAGGGGAATTTGAGATATTACTAGATAGTGTAGATTTAAATGAAGATAATATAAATAATAGAGTAGGGAAAGTATTATCAAAATTTGAAGATAGTGAATTTACAGTTATATCATTATATAGACGAAATAATTATTGGTGTAGATCAGATAGGGTAGAGAATATATATGTAGACTTAAATGGAAATTTGATTCTAAGAAAAAGCATATATAAAAATTAGGAGCTATAAATAATAGCCCCTAGTTCATTTATTCTATTTCTTCGTAATTGATAGTAGATAAATCATCTTTTAGAATTTTAACATCTATTATATTAGATTTATCAGAATATACTGTGTTATCAGGTTTATCAACTGGAAGTGCTGATACAGTTAAGATATCTTGAAGTGATTCAGCGCTTGGAGTTGTTTTTTTTATAATTTCAGGACGATTTTCTTCTTTAATAGTTTGAGGTTCATTTATTGTAACCTCGCTTTTATTTGAAGAATTTCTAAATGATTTATTTTTTCTATTATCAGATTTTGAATTAGAATTTTTAGCTCGTGGAATTGGTGCGATAAATTTTATATAGTCATCTGAAAATAGGTCTAATATAAGGAAATTTATAAACATGTTATTATAGCTTTCAAAATTCATTTTAGATGTTGAGTAACAACCTTTCTTTTTAGAATATGTTGTAGATTTTAAGTATACTGGAGCAAGTGATGATAGTTCTGGTGTTGTTATATCAGGAAGGGAGAACATTAAATCATCAAGTAAATCGGTAGACTTATTAGAAAAATGTTTATATCTCTCTACACAATCGAGATTGGGTGGTGTAGGGAAACTTGTTATTATATCAGAGTTAATTAATGAATTTTTAAAGAAATTACAAATTGTATCATCAAGCTCAGTTTCAGTTGCATCACTTTTGTTATAAAGCATTAAATTTACAAGATATAAAATGATTTCTATATTATAGTATTTAATATCTTTTTTATCGCTTGCTTTTATAAATGTTGATAATTCATCATTATATAAGCTTTTGAATAATTTACAAATATCATAAAAACTTTCTTTGAAAGTTAAAATACCTGTATTTTTATAAGCTTGATATAAGTTTACAGCTGTGAGTGTGGCAAGGGACATATCTTTTTCATCAATGCCGTAATCTAAGTACTTAGATAATATGAAATCTGACATATCGAGTAGTAGAGTTTTACACTTAATATTTTTAGACATAGAGTACATATTATTAAATGCATAACAAATTTTAGAACATTCTTCTATATTCTCATCATATAAAAAATCTTTTCGAGCGTTAAACATTTCTAAAATTTCTAATGCAAAGCTTCTAAAAGTTTCACATTCTTTATTGTCTTCTGTAGCTTTTGAGTAAGAATAATAAGCACACATCATAAAAGCTTGATCAGAGAAAGAAAAGTTTTGGTCTATATCAATAAGGTCAGGAAAGCTAGTGTTAGATGTTGATGTATTTCTTTTATCAATAAAAAAACCTTCATTATTTCGGAGTTTTTCATAGTAAAAATCAAGTTGTATTTTTGCTATTTTTAAATATGTTTTTGATAAAGAAAACAATTTGTCATCTATGTTTTTAAATGATTTGTAGTAGGTAGATAATTTTAATAAAGATAAAGTCATAAGAGCATTAGATGATATTAGTATATCTTTTTTAAAGCTTGATTCATCCCAAAGTTTACTATGCTTTGAATAGTATATATTTGGTTTTGCTTTTTTATATATAGCTATTATGGGATTTAGTTCCTTTATTTTATTATATTCACTATCTGAAAGTGTTTTTTTTAGCATTTTTTGAGAAATTGGAACTCCACATTTTGAATCAAGTATTATATGATTCAAAGATTCTCTTGTGAAGTAAAGTAGTTGTGATTCAATTTCTTTTGGAGAAATTGAATTCATTCTAAAGAAAGAACCTATATATTTCAATACAGTCACCTCATAAAATAATTCATATAATAATAATATGAGATATAAGAGGAAATATTACCTACTTAGAAGAAGAGAATTTTTATAAATTAAAAATATAAGAGCGAAAATTATATTAAAATACATAAGTAAATAAATAGTATAAGAAATTATAGAAGTGTTTTTAAAATTAGGGTTATAATATTATAAGATAGAAAAATATGAAGTGTATAAGGAGAAATAGTATGAAAGAGTTTATAATTGCAAGTAATAATATACATAAAATAAAAGAGATAAAAGAAATGTTAGTAGGGTTTGATTTAAGTGTGAAATCATTAGCGGAGAAAAATATTGATATAGATGTAGAGGAAGATGGAGTTACTTTTGAAGAAAATTCTAAAAAGAAGGCTACAGAGATAGTAAGGCATTTGAAAAATAAAGGAGAAAGTGATTTTATTGTAATGTCTGATGATTCAGGTCTTGAAGTGGATTATTTAAATGGAGCACCAGGAGTTTATTCAGCAAGATACGCTGGTGTTCATGGAGATAATGATGCTAATAATCAAAAGTTATTAAAAGAACTTACAGGAGTAGACAGAAAAAAAAGAACTGCTAGATTTGTTTGTGTAATTACTGCTATAAATTCAGAGTTAGAAGAGATTGTGGTTAGAGGTGAAGTAGACGGAGTTATAGAAACAAAGCTTAGTGGAAGTGAGGGGTTTGGATATGATCCGTTATTTTATGTTCAAGAATATAACAAGACATTTTCAGAAATTACTTCAAAAGAGAAAAATATGATAAGTCATAGAGGTAGAGCATTAGATAAGTTAAAAGCTAAAATTAAAGAAATTATATAGAAATAAAAAATATATAGATAATTTGATAAAGAAAAGAGGTAAGTAAAAAGTGGAAATTATAGTAGTTAGTGATACGCATAATAGTATGGAAGCTATGGAAAAAATATTAGAAATAAGTAAAAATTCAGATGTTATAATCCATTTAGGTGATAATATAGATGATGCGAGATATTTAGAAAAAAATTTTAATGGTTCAGTATATATGGTAAAAGGGAATTGTGATTATGGAAAAGAAGGTGAAAATGAACAATTAATTGAACTTTGTGGAAAGAAGTTCTTTATAACACATGGGGATAGGTATGGAGTGAATTATGGTTTAGATAAAATTTACTATAAAGGACTAGAGTTAAATGCTGATTTTATAATGTTTGGACATACACATAAAAAAGTTTTAATTGAAGAAGGTGGGATTTATATATTAAATCCAGGAAGTATACCATTACCAAGAGATAACAGTAAATCATATATTAAAATTGATATATTATTAGATGATAATGTAGAAATAGATATTATTGAAATTAAATAAAGATGTATAAATGGCTAAATAACTAACTTTATGAATATTTGTTGAAAAAATAAAATCTTTTATCAATAAATATGTTGACGAGAGTAAATATATAGTGTAGAATAACTATTGTCGCCAAAGAGATGCAGCGACGACGAAGAAAACTTGAAAAAAGTTTTCTACACCATATCGGGGTGTGGCGCAGATGGGAGCGCGCGTGCTTTGGGAGCATGAG
>NZ_CAMQRY010000054.1 GCF_947036855.1 uncultured Clostridium sp. | reverse complement strand
GTTGAATAATGTTTTAAATGAGCAAGATAATTTTATAGCACTTGAAAAAGTTGATGATTTTCACTCAGATATAGTTAGATATAATGTTCGAACTGGAAAAAAAGAAAAAATTGTGAGTGGTGTTAGCAATGGTATATATAATGATGCAGAGTTATTTTATTTAGAGGATAAGATTATGGTTAAATATGATAGGTCGGTGAGTGAGAGTTTATATATAGCTTTTGATATGGATGGGGAAGCTGAGAGAACTATTATATATACCAATGAATTATCAGCAGACTTAGCAAAAGAAAATGGTGGAAGTAAGATGGATTATAGTTGCTTAGATTCAATGGAGGGTGGAGGAGTAATTATTAATAAAATAAAATGATAGAATAAAGTGAAAAAAACTTCTAGTAGCGCATATTTAGTTTGTGAGAGCAAAATAAATAGTAAAGGAGAGGTTGTATTATGTTAGATATTACAAAGATGCTTATAGACTATAATTACTCAAGCAGAGGGAGTAATAAGATTAAGTATATAGTTGTGCATTGTACAGGGAATTACAATAAAAGTGCAGGAGTGGATAATCACTATAAGTATTTTAATGATGGGGATAGGGGAGTATCAGCAGATTATTTTGTTGATGATAAAAAGGTAGGTATGTTTGTAGAAGATAAAAATTATGCTTGGCACTGTGGTGATGGAAGAGGAAGGTTTGGTATAACTAATTCTAATTCTATTGGAGTTGAAATTTGTGTTAATAGTGGAAGTGAGTATGAGAACGCAGTTAAAAAAGCAGCAGAGCTTGTTGGATATCTTATGAAAAAGTATAATATTTCAATTGAAAATGTTAAAAGGCATTATGATGCAAGTAGAAAGCAGTGTCCAAAAGAAATTATGGAAGGTAAGGATGGTGTTTCTTGGGATGAGTTTAAATTTTTTGCGCAAAGTGGTGAAGTAAGTGGAAAGCTTTATAGGGTAAGAAAATCGTGGGGAGATGTGAAAAGTCAAAAAGGTGCTTTTACAGAAATAGAGAATGCTAGAAGGTGTGCCATTAAATATGGATTTAGTGTTTATGATGAAAAAGGAAGTTGTATTTATAAAGGTTAATAAGAGAAAAAAAGGATTATCTAAGCTAGGCTTAGGTAATCCTTTTTTGAGTTTAATATTATCTATTTACATCAGATTTAATAAATACAACAAATCCTATTATTGCAAGGATTATGGCAAGAATTACAATTTCAATTCCACCAAGTGTGTTGTTAAGTATAGCTTTACTCTGTGAAAATGCTCTTATTACTCCAACGAAAGGAAGGTTTAAGTAAGGTAGAGGTGTTATATCAAAGAATATTAAGCTTTTAGTAAATAGTATAATTGTTACAATTGGTGCTCCTATAAATATTATTATACTTGAAGCAACTGAGACTGCTGTGCTTTTTGTTACTGCTGAAAGCATAAATGCAAAAGCACCAAAAAGAAGCAGACTAAGGCTAAGATAAAGTATAGCAAGTATAAGAACTCCAAAATAATTATGACTTTCAACAATTCCTGATGAAACTTTTATAACAGGTGTTAAATAGTCACCGAATCCAAAGAGTACTCCACTTGATATTGTTACAAGTATCATTGACCCAAATAGGACAGCATACCCAACAATATAAACTGCAATAAGCTTTGAAAGTAGAACTTTAAATCTTGAAACTGGTCTTATAAGTAGAAGTTTTATAGTTTCTTTTGAGAACTCTACAGAAACAACTCCACCAGCTAGTATAATCATAAAAATTATAGCTACGATTGCATATAAAGAGATAAATGAGTTTGTAATATCTCTTGAACTACTACTTTGGAACTGAGTTTGAGGTATATTATGCTCAAGGCTATACCAATCAGCTTTAATTTGGTTGTTAAATGTAGTTTGATCATGTTTAAACTTAGCAACATATTGCTCATAAGTTACACGCCCATGAGGGTTTGATAAGAACTGAGTTTTTGTAACCATTGGATTTTGACTACTTGGTATAATAGTAGCTAAATTACTTAATGTAGCACTTTTCCAATTTGTCATACTAAAAGGTATCTTATGGTCAACTCTATATTGATCAATTTTGATTATACTTTTTAATGCACTGATATTAATATAAATTGAACGTATTTTATCTTCTAAAGTTAAACTTGTAGGTTCTTTCTTAAACTTTTTATTTAAAGGTACAAGTTCAGCTTCAAGAGTTTTAATTTGTGCTTTAGTATTAGTAATTTCTTTTGTAAAATGTTCAATATAATTATTCTCTTTTATATTATTATAAAGTGTAGTTTTTTCTGTGTTAAGTTTTTTTAGTGCTGCTGCATATTCACTAGTTGGAAGTTTTAACACTGATGGGTCTAATGAAATAGTTCCAGCAGGAATACTTGCTGAAATAGTAGCAGAACTTATATTTTCTTTTAGAAGATTTATAGCATCTATTTTATATAATACTTCAAGATATTTAGAAGCTTCAGTAGATCGCCAACCTGCTTCTTCAACTTTTGAATCAATTAAAAGTTTTACTTGTGCTTCTTGTGATTTCAAGAAAGCAGCTTTAGCTTTTCCACTATCTTTTTTAGTATCTAAATTTTTAAGTTCTCCAGTTGCAGCCCCAAGTTGGAACTGATATATCTCACTAGTTAATCCAGATGCATGGCTCATAAATACTTTAGGTATAATAGGTATAAGTATTGATGATATAAATATTATGGCTATTACTACTATTATACTTGGTTTTATTAAGAGCTTTGTAAGCTCATTTGTTGTTAAGTTATACATTTTTTTAATCATGGAAATACCACCTACCTTATTTGTTTAGAACCAGTTAATTCTATAAATTCATCTTCAAGTGTTTTTACCGAAGTTGAAATTTCAAAAACAGATAAATCATTTTGTACTAAAAGTTTATTTATTTCTGATATAGTATTTTTACTAGCTTCTAGTTTTATTTTTTCATCAGATATAGTAGCATTTACATCATTAAAGTTTGTATTTATAAGGTTTAATCCCTTATTTAAATCATCAGTTTCAATGCTATAAAGTGATAATTCAGTTTTAGAATGTGCATTAATATCACTCATTGATTTAATGTCTTTAAGTTTTCCACCATCAATAATACAGAATCTATCGCACATTAGTTCCATTTCTGAAAGAAGATGACTTGATACAATTACAGATGCACCTTCATTTGTTAAATCACGAAGATTTTGTCTAAGTTCTTTGATACCCATAGGGTCAAGTCCATTAGTAGGCTCATCAAGTATGATAAGTTTTGGCTTATGGAGTATTGCTTGTGCAACACCAAGTCTTTGTCTCATACCAAGAGAGTATCTTTTTACTTTTTCATTGATTCTATTATCAAGCTTTACAAGTTTTACAACTTCATCAATTCTTTCTTTTGAAATATCACCATGCATTTTAGCGTAGTATTTAAGATTTTTCATACCACTCATATATCCATACATTTCAGGATTTTCTACAATCCCACCAACATTAGCAAGTGCTTTTTCAAAATCAGTTTTTACATTGTATCCATCTATAAAAATTTCACCAGAACCTATTTTTATAAGTCCAGTTATCATTTTTATAGTTGTAGTTTTACCAGCTCCATTTGGTCCAAGGAATCCGAATATTTCACCAGGATTAATAGTAAAGCTAATATCATCAATGATTTTTTTCTTGCCAATAGATTTGCTTACATTTTTAAGTTCAAGTATTGGTTTCATCAGTTACTCCTAATATAATTTATTTACCCAAAGGCATTATCCCAAATTATACAAGTATAAATCTTCTATTTAGCTTCAAAAAGGTTAAAAAGTTAAAGATGAAGAAAAAAATGTAAGAATAGTGTTGTTTATACAAAAAATATAATAGTATGGTAATATTATCTAATTAAAATATTGGTTTGATAATAAAAGTATTATTTAAATATTAAGATAAGGTTACAAATTTAATAAATATGGAAAGGAATAAACTGTTTAGATGTAGATAAGTAAGATTATTAGTTGATTTTAACAGATGTGTTAATACACATAGTAATATAGGGGGAGATTTATTATTTATATATAGAAAAAATTGATATAAAGCTTGATAATGAAAGGCATACATAATAAAATGTAACTATAAAAGAAATAAAATCATATAGGTAGTTGAGAGGCTAGGATATACCTTAGTAGCAATCTAGATGAGAACGATATCTTTTATAAAAAAATTGTGCTTTTTTTAGGTCTTTATATTTAGTGATAACTTAGGTTTTTAATCATATAATTTTGAGTGAGATGAAATCTGGTAATCATTTATAGATATCTAATACAGAAACAAAATATTCACAGAAGATGTGGAGGGAAGTTATAATGAACGCAAACTTAATAATAATAACAATATCTGCTTTAATACTTTTAATATCAGTGATCGCGGTGACAATGTCAAAGCATACTTCATTAGATGGATCAGTTGAAGTGGTATCTTATGCTCATAAAGGGTCTTCAAATGGATTTACTCATTACAGTAAGCCAAAGATGATGATAGAAGAGCTTAACGTGGATTAAAAATTAACAACCTGTGAGAGATAAAGGGTTAACTCACGAGTACTGTATCTTATAAAAAGCAACTTATACTGAATTTTCAGGATAGGTTGTTTTTTTATATAAAAAATTAAGAGTTTCTTACAATTATAGTTAAAAAAAGAATCTTCATAGCATCTACAATTTTAAAAAGGAAAATATATACATAATACAGTAAATATAGTGTTTTACTATGAATTAGTTATAATTTTAGATTTATTAAAAGTTAATTTGTTTTAGGGGGGATTTTTTTGGAACAATTATTATCAGGAGAAAGTGTTAATTTTATGCTTGTATTTTTAGAAGGTATATTTTCATTTTTCTCACCATGTATAATACCATTAATACCATTATATATTAGTTATCTTGCAGGAAATGCAAAGGTAGTAAGTGAAGATGGAACTATAACTTATAATAGAGGAAAGGTATTTTTACATACTGTATTTTTTGTTATAGGGATATCATTTGCATTCTTTATACTTGGGCTATCATTTTCAGCACTTGGTTCATTCTTCAATAGTAATAAGATGATATTTACAAAAGTTGGAGGAATATTAATAGTAGTACTGGGGCTTGTACAACTTGGTGTTTTAGATTTTAAATTTATGCAAAGAGAAAGAAGATTAAATGTAAATCTTGGACTTAAAAAAATGAATCCAATTAAAGCTCTTTTACTTGGGTTTACATTTAGTTTTGCTTGGACACCTTGTGTTGGACCAGCTCTTGGTTCAGTGTTAATTATGGCATCAAGTGCACAAACACCACTACTAGGAAATATGCTAGTTATGGTTTATACACTTGGATTTGTACTACCATTTTTATTTATGGGGATTTTTACATCACAAGTTTTGAACTTTATAAAGAAAAATCAAAATGCTTTAAAGTATGTTATTAAAGCTGGTGGGGTAGTTCTTGTAATGCTTGGAGTTATGACTTTTACAGGTTGGCTTAATAATATTTCAGGGTATTTAAATTCAATATCTCCAAATAGTACAGTACAAACTGAAGAAGGAGCAAAACCTCAAACTGGAGGAGAAAATAATAGTAGTGAAAGTGAAAGTGGAAGTACAACTGATAATAATTCAAATTCTTCAGAGCAAGAAAAAACTAAAGCTCCAGATTTTGAACTTAAAGATCAGTATGGAAAGACACATAAGCTATCAGATTATAAAGGGAAAGTTATATTCTTAAATTTCTGGGCAACTTGGTGTCCTCCTTGTAAGGAAGAAATGCCACATATTGAAGATTTATATAAAGAATATAATCTAAATAAAGATGAAGTAGTAATTCTTGGGGTTGCACAGCCTGGTGGTAGGGAACCAGATGCTAATGGAATAAGTAGCTTTTTAAAAGAGAATAATTATACATTTCCAACAGTTTTTGATGAAACAGGAGATGTAGGAGGGGATTATTATATTAGTGCATATCCAACTACTTATATGATTGATAAAAATGGTGATATATTTGGATATGTTGCTGGTGGACTTACAAAAAGTAATATGAAAAATATAATAAATCAAACACTTGGTAAAGAGTAAAAATATATAAAGTAGAAAATATAAAAAGGAATATAATTTAAGGACATATGTAGCTATAGATGGGACAAATAGGAGAATAGAATACAAAATAGGGACTAAAACTGATAATTAAATTTATCAGTTTTTTTATATATATTTATCTTTTTTTATCTAAATATATTAAAAAATATAATAATGAGTTTTAGAGAATATCTTTTAATATTATATTTTATAGTTTTTATAGTTATTTGATGAAAGTTTGTTATTACTCTGAAAAGAGATAGATGAGGGTATATGATATAATAAAAAAGTCCTAAAACAGGCAGTTTAATAGGATGGTAGGTTTATACATAAGAAAAAATAGTAGGAGAGATTATCATGAGTTTTTTTAAGAAATATTCAAAGTTCCATAAGGGATACTTTATATTATTTTTAGTAGTAAATTTAATTATATTTGGATTATCAATATATAATAAGGTTAGTATTGGTGAGAGTCCAACAATATTTGATGTGTTAGCATTAACAACAACGGTAACTGGTATGTTATCAGGAATTTATACAGCAAGAGGAGAGCTTGGAGCTTTTACTTGGGGAGTAGTTAATACTTTTACATATATTTTTGTTGCGTGGCATAGTCAGATTTATGGACAAGCTATATTGTATATATTCTTTGAAACACCAATGCAAGTAGTTAGTTACTTCATTTGGAAAAGAAATATGCAAAAATCAGATGCAGTTACAGTTGAGCCAAGAAAGCTTAATTTAAAGAAGTGGATAGTTTTAATAATACTATTTATAATAGTTTGGTTTATATATGGTACCTTTATAAACTATCTACCAGAGATTTTCAAAACAGATTTTTCAATATTAATTAAAAAAGATCCACTGTATATAATAGATTCACTTTCAACAACTCTAACAATCACAGCAGTAATACTTACTAGTATGAGATTTATAGAGCAGTGGTATTTCTGGATTGCATCATCATTTATAGGAATAATAGTATTTGTGCTATCACTATTTATTAGTAGTTTCTCATTGAATTCATTATCAGCAATGATTATGTGGATAGAGATATTATCAAATTCAGTATATGGGTTTATTCTATGGAAAAAACTTAAGCAGGCAAACAAAGCGAAAGCTACAACTGTTTAAAATATAGACAAGCACTAATATGTAGGGTATTAGTGCTTTTTTATTTGTTATTAAAATATATTTAGTATAAGAAAGAGTAGAGGGTGATTGGTATTATCCTATAAGAAGATTTATAATATTCTTATAAGATAATTTAAAATTAAATGATTGGGGGAATTAATATGGATGAAAGAAAAGAAATATTAGAAAAAATCAGTAAAGGTGAAGTTGGTGTAGATGAAGGACTTATATTACTTGATAAATTAGAAGCTAATAATAAGAATTTTGTCTTAGTTCAAAAGAAAATATATACAAAATTAAAGATTAAAGTAGATATAGAAAAAGTAAACATTGCAGATAATATGAATGTGAATTTAAGCATACCAATATCTATGCTTAAAATGTTAAGTGATTTTAGTAGTTATATACCATCAGATGAAATGAGTAAACTTAATGGTAATGGTTTTGATATGGTTGGGTTTGATTTTAAGAAAGTTATTGATGATATAGAAAATGGAACTTTAGAAAATGAAATATTATATTCTGTTAATAATGATGATGAAAATGGAAAAGTTAATATAAAAGTCTATGTAGAATAGTCTATAATGATAAAAACACCTTTAATATACATACTATTAGAGGTGTTTTTATTATATTTATTTATATTAATTTTATACAATTAATACAAATAGCTCTTAGACCTTGCTATGACTAGTTTTAATAGGAGTTTGCTATTAGCACAAAAACATAAAAATAGAACGAGTAAAATTGATTTGTCAATAGTTTTTGTGAATAAAATTTGCGAAAAATTAATATTTATGCTATACTAAGTACATAGAGATACATTGTGCGTATTGAAAAAGAGAAATATTTTCATAATTTCCATCTGGGATTCACCCAGTCTAATAATATATTTTTTAATATATGTCGTTTGACAACTATGCTTAACATAAATAAAAAAATCTTGATTCATACATCAATTTTAAAAAGCAAATTTATATATTTAGTAGTTTAAATTTATAATTAACGTCAGTAAATCGTGGATTAACATAATTGCAATTGTTAAAAACAGTACAATGTGTATAGGAATAATACATTTTAGTAGTATGACTAATATACAAAGGAGAGTTTTAATTTGAATAAAAATAAAAAAGGAATAAGTAAGGGTGTGTTTTCTGCCTTAACATGGGGACTAGACACAGTAATTTCAGGAATAATACTATCTATGCAACCGTTTGCGGGACATGTTAGTTTATTATTTGCGCCACTTGTGGCAGTATTTTTACATGACTTCTTAGGAGCTATATGGCTTTTAATATATTTAACAATAAAGGGAGAGCTTAAAGATTTATTTAAGTGCTTTAAAAAGAAAGAATCATTTTATGCTATTGCAGCAGGGATTCTTGGTGGACCAGTAGGAATGGGAGGATATTACCTTGCCATTAAGTATATAGGACCATCATATTCAGCAGCTATATCATCAGTATACCCAATTATGGGAGCAGTACTTGCAGCTATTATTTTAAGAGAAAAACTTAATAAAATTGGTTGGATGGGACTTGTTTTTGGAGTAGTAGGAGTTGTACTTCTAAGTATGGATGGTACAGGTGGATCACTTAGTCTACTTGGTATAGGATTCGCATTAATGCCAGTTATCGGTTGGGGTTCAGAGAGTATTATATCAGCAGTAGGTATGAAAGATGGAGAACTTAAACCAGTTCAGGTTTTAAATATTAGATTACTTGCATCAGGAATAACTTTTGGTGTGATTGTACTTCCAATAATTCATGGATATGGTCTTGTAGAAAATCTTGTTATGGTTAATCCTATGACACTTGCATTAATAGTTTTAGTAGGACTTGTTGGAGCAATTTCACTTAGTGCATATTATAGTGCAATTAAGGATATTGGACCAGTTAAAGCAATGTCTATTAATATAACATATGTTATATGGGCAGTAATAATGGGATTATTTATGTCAGGAAATACAATGTCATTTACTAAGATATTATTTATAGGAATGATATTTGCAGGTTCAATATTTGTTATTATAAGTAAGAAAGATGAGAAAAATGTTATTGAAGAGATTATTATAAAAGCACCAGCAGTACTTAGTTTTGATATGATGAAAATTAAGAAAAATGGTGATAGAGTAATGATAAATAAAGAGATAAAATTAAAGAAGAGTCTTGCAAAAGCTGAGATAAAAGCGGAACGTTACAATGTTAAGCAAGAAATAAAAAATGAAAATGCACTTAAAAAAACTTATAAAAACTTAGATAAAGAAATGATGAATTTAGTTTTTGGTAGATAATTTGAGAGTGTAAAATTAAAAAGTGAAAGTCTAGAAAAAAAGTAGCAGTAGGATGTGTTTATTCCTACTGCTATTTTTTTTACATATAAAATAGTAAAACAGACAAACTATTTATAGATGTGTTAAAAAACATATAAATAAATAGAGGTGTTAAAATATGAGTAAAAGTAAAAATACGAGTGGATATGTTAAATCTATTATTTCAGCATTTACATGGGGGATAGATACAGTTATATCAGGAATTATTTTATCAAGCCCACCATTTGCTAAAGTTGATGGAATTATGCTTTTTGCTCCACTTGTAGCAGTCTTTTTACATGATTTTATAGGTGCTATTTGGCTACTTATATATCTTGCAGTTAGAGGGAGACTTAGAGATTTTATAAAATCACTTAGGAAAAAAGAAGTTAAATTTGCAGTTCTTGCTGGACTTCTTGGTGGACCTATTGGAATGGGAGGTTACTATCTTTCAATTAAATATTTAGGTCCTTCATATGCAGCTGCCTTATCATCAGTCTATCCTATTATGGGGGCAGTTCTTGCAGCTATTTTCTTAAAAGAAAAACTTGGACCAAGAGGCTGGGGAGGACTATTTATATCAGTTGTTGGAGTAGTTCTTTTAAGTTTTGATGGTGGAAAAGGTTCTATAAGTATGATGGGACTTATCTTTGCAGCTATGCCTATAATTGGATGGGGTGGTGAGTGCATAGTTTGTGCTATTGGTATGAAAAATGAAGAACTTAGACCAATACAGGTATTAACTATAAGACAGCTTACTTCTGGAATTTGCTTTGGAGCAATTATAATTCCTATAATAGGAGGTTTTGGAGTTTTAAAAGATGTACTTACAGATAGAAATACACTTCTTTTAAGTATACTTGTAGCATTTGTTGGTGCAGTATCACTTGGACTTTACTATATTTCAATTCATTCAATTGGAGCTGTTAAAGCTATGATTGTAAATATTACATATGTAATATGGTCACTTGCAATAAGTGTAGCATTTATGGGAGCAACTATTACACTTAAAAAAGCTTTGTTTATAGGATTAATATTTGCTGGTTCACTACTTGTTATATTTAGAAAATCAGCACAGGAAGGCTATGAAGGATAATTAAAAAAGGACTATTGTTATATTTAAAATTAATATAACAGTAGTCCTTTTATGGTTATGCTATGGATTTTTGTTTTTTTAGTTTATCATACATATAAAATGGCATTATAGAAAATATCATTACAAGAGATATTACTATAAAGGCAACTATGTTATAAGGTAGGAAATTTTGAATTCCCATTATTAGATTTGATATACCTATAATAATAGGATGTGTTATATAAATTGCTAAAGTATATTTTGAAAAAACCTTTATAAGAGCAAAGATTTTAAAATTATCCCTTTTTACTATTAAGTCGGCAATATAATATAAAACTATAAGACTAAGTAATGAGAGTATCAAAACTTTAAATGAACTTGGAGATGAGCGATAATAGTTAACTGTATCTGTTTTAAAAGATTGAAAAGTATATAGATTAACATAAATAATTTGAGCTATAAAAGCTACTATAAATAATTTTATATACTTATAGATAAAGTCATATATAGTACTGAAATTTTTATATACAAGCCCACCAAGTATGAAGTAATACATCCAAGTAATAAGACTTCTATCAAGGTAAGTGAAAATAGTAACTCCAATTGTTGAAGTTGATTTAGAAAGTATAGCATAAGCATTTTCACTTATTATATACTGAATAAAAGTTATTAAAAATACTGATTTAAGACCTAAGCTTTTATTAAGTTTTACAGTTGTATATCTAAAGATTGGGAAAATTAAATAAAGCTTAATAAGTATATTTAGATACCATAAGTGTGGAACGGCATTACTCCATATAAAAGAAGTTAAGAATTCTTTTATAGAATAGTTACTTACTAAAGCAACAGGGATTAAGAACAGTAAGTTAGATAATATATAAATATATAATATTCTTGTGAATTTATTTTTATAAAAATCTTTTAAGGATATAGTTTCATAACTTTTTATAAGTAAAAATCCAGTTATAAAAAGAAAAATAGGGACTGCAAATTTTGAAAAATTATGAATAATTCCAAAAAGGAGATGTGTTGATTTTTCTGTAAGAGAGGAATTTAAAAATCTCTCAACAATATGTTGATAAACTACTAAAAAGCAGCAAAATATTTTCATTAAGTTTAATTGATTATTTATTAAATGTTTCATAAAATCCCCCTTGTTACCTAATGAGAATAATACAATAGCTGGTTATAGATGTAAATGTAAACTAAAGAAAGTTTTAGAAGTTAACAGTACTTTAAAATAAAAAGGCTTATTAAGTAAAAAGAGTAGAATTTATATTTTGTAAATTAATTATTAAATTTAAATTTCAAGTCTTTATTATCATTGCGAAAAATAAGTTTTCTTGTTACATTTAAGGTAGAAAATGGATAATGTATAAATTTTTATATGTAAGGAATGGTGAAATGAAATTATCAAAAATAAAAATTATTTGTGGTATTATGCTAACAATATGTACAGTTGGTGGAGTGGTAATAGGAATAGTAAAAAATAAAGAGAGTGAACGAAAAGTAATTACAAATGAAAAAGATGTTAATGAAAAAAACGAGAAAAAACAAGTAACAGATTTAACTGAATTTTCTAAGAAATATACTGAGAAATTAACTTTATGTGAAAAAGAAATAGAAGAGTTTTATCTTGAATATTGTAAAGAAAAGAATGAAATAACAGAAGCAAAGAGAATATTTGCTATAAAAACTGCTACAATATGGGATGATGAGTTGAAAAATATTTATGATGAGTTAAAAGAGATATTAACAACAGAAGAATTTAGAAAATTAGAAGTAGAACAAATAGAGTGGATAAAGAAAAGAGATAGAGATATAAATATGAGTGAAGGAAAAATATTAGATACAGATATAGCAGATAAAGTAGGTGTTGATACAAGAAGTAGATGTTACGAATTAATAAATGTGGAAGTACCTAAAATTATAAGAGAGTGTAAAGAACCTTTAGTAGAAGAAATTGCTAAAGAAGAGAAGAAAGAACATAGTAAGCCAAAACCAGTTCCACAAAAACCTATACCTCCTGTAGTTCCAACAAAACCAGTTAAACCTGAAGTTGATCAAACAGAAAGGTTTAAAGCTTTAATTGAGTTACCTTGTCATTGCATAGTAGATAACCCAAGGTATAAAGATTTGCCAGATTATATTGATTGCACCTGTAGAAATGCAACAGCAGAAAGTTTAAGTTGTAATACGGTAACTTGTAGTCTACCTTTAGGGTGTGATGCAGGGTGTGCTTTTGACATAGTTCCATTTTGTGAAGAACATGATCCTTTAGGTTTTGAGGCTCATAATGGGCATGTAAATGATGATCAATCAATTGGATACTGTGAATATGGTATTAGTTGGGAGAAACCATAGATGAAGCTAAGGAATACTTAGAATAAAAAAAGCGATAGACAGTTAGAAAATTGGTTTCTAACTGTCTATCGCTTTTATGGTAAAAGGTAATAACCTTTTTTATTTGTGTGAGTGTCCAGCCATATGAGGATGTCCAGCAGGCATTTGCCCATGAGGATGTCCACCCATATGTGGGTGACCAGCAGGCATTTTCATTCCTGGTTTAACTTCTGGATGTCCAGCAGGCATTTTAGCATGTGGATCAACTTGGAATAATTTAGCTTCAAGTTCAACTGAAACTCCAATGTTATAAATATAAGCATTAGCTATTTCATTAAGCATTAAAGCTTCCATTTCAGGTGTTAGTTCCATTTTTGATAAGTTTCCAACATAAGCCATTGCTCTAGCCATAGAATCTTCAATTTCTGGGAACATAAAGTAGTTAAGAGCTGAGTCATCTATTTTATAACTTTCTTTAACTATTTTAAATATTGTTCTTCCACCGAATAAATCAGCAAGGAATCTAGTATAAGCATGTGCCACTAAAAGCATTGGGTTATTTGTACCAAGCTCATCAATTCTAGCTGCATAAGCGATAGCAGAAGGAAGTAAAGTTAAATCTTTTACTTTATCTCCTAATAGAACTTGTAAGTCTTTTTCTATTTGCTCTGATCTATATAAATCTTTAGTAATGAAAGGTTTTAAAGCTTCAACATTACTATTTTTATCTAAGTTTCTTTCAATTGCTTCATAAGCAGCCTTTAAGTTGAATAAGAATTCAGCATAACTTTGAGTTGTAGCTTTCCCTGCTACAAGTCTAGCATTAAATCCTGTAGTTTCAGCTGCTGTGTGTAGATTTCTATTACTTTCTCTCATTTTCATTGCAAAACCGTTTCTATTCATTTTGACCACCTCAATAAATTATTTATAAACTAATTATCATTAGTTAGTATACTAACAGTATAACGCTGGTGATAAATATTATCATTACAAAAAGTATAAATTAAGTTATCAAAAAAAATACATTTCATACTTAAATACTAGGAAATAAAATTTAATATAATAAAAATTTAGATTAAATTTTACATATTATAATAGGAAAGAAAAAAATTGCTTTATAATTAATTGGGCAAAGTGTATTATTAACTAATAAGAAAAATATTAAGAAAATAAACGAAAGAAGAGGAAATAAGATGAACAAGAGTAGTATTATAAAAGCTATTGTAGTTTTTTTAGCTGTTGGAATATTTATGTATTTATCTAAGTTGATTCTTGGAACTGGAAATGAAATTATGGGAATGCTTATAGTTTTATCAGTACTTATGTTGCTTGGAAAAGATTTAACAGGAAATCCATACAGAAATATAGCTAAAATCTCAATATTTGGAGTAGGTTCAGTTGTATGTTCATATCTTGCAAATATAAATATATATCTTGGCATTATAGTAAATTTAATTTGGATATTTATAATTGTATATTCTAATGTATTTAATTTGAAAATTCCCATGTATATATCATTTTTACTTACATATATAATGTTACTTACATTAAAGACAACAGGGGGACAGATTATACCAAGGTCTTTAGCTTTAATTTTTTCAGGGATTTTAATTGTAGCAATACAAGTTATTTTAAGGAAGAAGAAACTTAAAAATACTAAAAGACCAAATCTTTTAAGATGTCTTAGAGTTTTAGATAAGGAACTTGAGAGTATAGTTAATGATAAAGATATACAAAATCATAAAGAAAAATTTAATGAGGCAATTAAAATATGGAATTCTAATTTGCTAGAGAGAAGACAAAATAATTTCTACTTTACAGCAAGAGAGAATAGACAGAGTATAATGATTGCAAATCTTGAGAAATTACAAAAAGATATTATAGAAATAAAAAAATATAATGATAGGGATGAGAGCTTTGCAGTTGTTCTTGTTAGTTTAAGACTTGTTGTAAATGAAATAATAAAAGGGATAACAGGTAAAGCTAGTATTAATGATGTTAAGGAAAGGCTTAATCAGTATCAAGAAAATTCAAAAGATAAAATAAATAATTATCATGTATATAGTATATCTGAAATTATGAAAACTTTATTTAATCTTGTTGAGAGCAAAGTTTATGAAACTGAAGATACAAAGATATTTACTAAAAAACCAACTTTAATGAAATTTATAAAATATACTTTTGATAAAGATTCATTAAGATTTACATTTGCTATAAGGATAGCTATTCTTATGTCAATAAGTTATTATGCTATATCAGGAATGCAACTTGAGTATGGTAAGTGGATAATGTTCACTCTTATGTCTGTTTGCCAACCTTATGATACAACTACAACAGCAGTTGGTAGAGATAGAATAAAAGGAACTATACTTGGAGCTATAATAGTTTTAGTTAGTTTTACATTTATACAAAGTATGGCACTTAGAATGGGAATAATGGGAATAGGTTTCTATATATTTATAGATTCAAAGAAGCCAATAATAAAAGGAATAGGAACAACTATGTTTGCTCTTAGTATAGTTGAACTTGGTGTAAAAGCTGGAGAAGCTACAATGTATATAACGCTTGATAGGGTAATGTATACAATTATAGGATTTATTATTGCCATAGTAGGAAGCAAAGTTATATTCAAATATGATATAAAAAGAGAAACAAAAAGTTTAGTTGATAAATATTATAAAATAGTTAATTCAAATATAGAAAACCTTATGAAAAAAGAGGATATTAAAGGGATTACAGTAGCACTAAGATCATCAATGATACTTACTAAATCTATAGAAAGTAAGATTATAATAAATAATTCTATAGAGAAAAGTGCTAATATAGAGTTATTCCTAGAACATTCAAGAAATGTTATGATAAATATTTATGATAGTCTTAAAAGGATACAAAGTCTTGGAGATAAAGAAGAGGTTGAAGAGGTTAAAAATAAAGTTTTTGAAGTTTATAAAAAATTTGGAACTAGATTTGAAGATACGATACTAAATAGAATAGATGAAGATTTTGAAATAAATAAAAGAAGTGCATTATATATTTCACTTGCACAAGTTTTAGAAGAATTCATGGAAGTGAAAAATGTAAAAAAAGAAATAGTATTATAAAAATAGAATGGACTACCATAGAGGTAGTCCATTTTACTATTTTGAATTAAATTTTTCTTTAAATGAGTTTCTGAGATTTGTTAGTTCAAGTGAGTTTTCTGTATCTATTCCACCAGCAAGAAGTTTAAGTATATTAGCTGTTGAAATCTCAACATGTCTTGATACTTCAGTTTCATCTGATTCAAGATAATTAAGAAGAAGAGTTATTTCACTATAATGCTCTACAATTTCATCATCTGTAGAAAGTA
Organism: uncultured Clostridium sp.; assembly: GCF_947036855.1. Lineage (GTDB taxonomy): Bacteria > Bacillota > Clostridia > Clostridiales > Clostridiaceae > Sarcina. The sequence goes on along the minus strand of NZ_CAMQRY010000054.1, from coordinate 266 downwards.
GTAATACTCTTAAAAAAGTTTTAGTTAGTTCTAAGTTTTTAGTATCATTTTTTGTAGCTTGTATCCATGATTTAAAATCGTTAGACATTATAACATCTCCTAAAATTTAATTTTTCTAATATAAATATATCATAATATAAAAAATTAATAAATTTGCAATTTTAATATTTGTTTTATATGGTAGAATTAAAATTCAGGTTAGATTTTATATAGATTGTAATAGAATTAAAAAATAGTATTTTATTTATAAAAACAAAGAGAAATTT
>NZ_CAMQRY010000053.1 GCF_947036855.1 uncultured Clostridium sp. | reverse complement strand
ACGGTAGAAGTAACGATGAGAGAAAATCTTACGACAGAGATGACAAGAAATCTTATGGTAGAGATGATAAAAAATCTTACGGTAGAAGTAACGATGAGAGAAAATCTTACGACAGAGATGACAAGAAATCTTACGCTAGAAGTAACGATGAGAGAAAATCTTACGACAGAGATGACAAGAAATCTTTCGGTAGAGATGATAAAAAGTCTTACGGTAGAAGTAATGATGAGAGAAAATCTTACGATAGAGATGATAGAAAACCATTTAATAGAGATAATAAGAAACCTTATAGAAAACCATATGAAAAAGAAGTTACTAATACATTTGATAAAAATGATATCAACTCATATGACACAAAAAAAAGAGATGATATTAACCCTTATGCTAGTATTGAGAGAAGATCATCTAACAGAAATAATGATGATAGAAGATCTTTTGGTAGAGATGATAAACAATCATTCGGTAGAAATAATGATGATAGAAAATCATTTAGCAGAGATGATAAAAAACCTTTCAACAGAAGTAATGATGAAAGAAAATCTTACGATAGAGATAACAAGAAGTCTTTTGGTAGAGATGATAAAAAATCTTTCAATAAAGATGGTAAAAAACCATTTAACAAAGATAATAAAAAATCTTTCAGCAAATCTAAGCCTTTTAATAGAGCTAAGAAAAGCAGAGATTAATTTAAAATATAAAAAGAGCCTATCAATTGCGATAGGCTCTTTTGCTATATTATTTCATTGTTTTTTCTATTTTTATAGCTAATTCTTTTAAAGTATAAGTTTTATGAATCCCAAGAACTGAAATTGTAACAGTTCCATCAAGGTTTATTGGAAGTGAATGTTCATTCCACCCCATAATAATTGAACATATACCTGTAACTCTATTATTTTCTTCAATGTATGAAACTCTAATAACCTCTGTTTGCATCATTAAATCTATAATTTTTCTATGCTTTAATCCCATAACTAAAACCCCCGTTTATCTTTTGATTAAATTCTATACTAAATTATTTCAACTTTCAAAAAGGAAAATTTATTATACTATCTATAAATAAGCTTTTAAATTACACTTTTTTCTAATTTATTCCTGTATTTGATATAACTTTAAACTCATAGCCATGAGATTTATAATATTGTATTAATTCTGGCAGACATTCTGGAGTCTTAGATTTTATATCATGCATAAGTAAAACTATATGTGTCCATCCTTTTGTTTCTTTTATAGCATTTTGAACAAGTTGTGATGGGCTATAATTGTGACTTGTTGCATCTCCTGTTTCAGCAGTCCAATCTACTGAAGTCACTCCAGCCTCTTCAAATGCCTTGTTTAAAGCTGGTAAATGTTTATCATGATAATATACTCTAGACATATATCCACCTGGCATTCTTACAACTCTTGAATTGAAATTCTTTCCAAGAACCGTTCTCATAATATCATTAGTTTCATTAATCTCATGCATAAATACTGATGGATTAACACTGTTATGAGGATATAATATTTTATAATTATGGCTATATGAATGATTTCCTATTGCATTTCCATCCATAATTTCGTCTTTTATAAGATTTCTATCCGTAGATGATTTAAGGTTTGAACCAACAACAAAGAATGTAGCATGTACTCCATACTTCTTAAGCATAGCTAAAACTTTTGGTGTATTAGTAACACTTGGACCATCATCAAATGTAAGAAATATCTCTTTTTGCTTGCCTTTATATTTTCCAAGAGTCATTTGTCTTACTTCATTTGCAGGAACTGCATATTTCTCTGCTGAATAAATTATATTTCCATTAGGAACTATCTTATTATTAACTGGAAGATTTACTTGTACCTTACCACTTTCTATTGCCTGTTCTTTTTTTATAGCTTCTGCTTCTTTTTGTGCTGCTATTTTATCTGCTGCTGCCTTTTCATCTGCCTTATGTTTTTCAATAGAATCAGCTTTTGCCTGCGCTACTGCTTTTGCTTTAGCATCTGCTTGTGCTTTTATCTTTGCTGCTTCCGCTTGCTGAATTTTCAAATCAGCTTCTGCTTTTACTTTTGCTGCTTCCTCTGCTTTTTTATCTGAAGTAATTTTAGCATCTGCTAAAACTTTTGCCTGTGCTATTTTATCTGTATTAATATCTTTTTGATTTTGTGTTTTATCTACTATTTGATCTTTTGAATCCGTACTTATCTGTGCATCTGCTTTTATTATACTTGCAGTATCTTTTATAGCATCTGAACTTTCAGTTTTTTCTACTTTTATATCGGTATTTTCTTTTACTGTATCAGTCTTTATCGCTACACTTGCATCTTTTTTAGTAATTTGCGAAAACTCTTTATTTTCTACAATCATATTTTTTTGCACTTTTTTATTAACTATTTTACTATTTAAATAATACCCACCACCTGCAAGTCCTATTGCAAGTCCTATTGCTACTATAATACCTATTACTTTCCCTTTAGCCACCAAATATCATCTCCTTAGTTTATCTATTTCTATACATAAACTTTATCCTACTTTGTTATATCTCTTCAATTTCAAACAATTACATCTTTTTAAATTTTATTACTATTTAGCAACATATTTATGAAATTACTTCTCAATATTTTCCAACGAAAAAAGCAGAGCCTTTTGAGCTCTGCTTTATCATTTTAATTTAATTATTCCACTTCATTTATTACTTCTATATCAGAAGTTTTTTCATAATCAAATACATAATTTATTCTATTATAATCAACTAAATTTTCTGAACTTCCAATAGCAACTTCAGTTACAACCATACTAACTCTTGACTCTTCTGATACTATATCTAAACTCTCAATACAACCGTCAACTAAATCTTCATCTACCATTACAGTAATTTCTGACTTACTTATTCTTTTATATTTTTCAATTTCTTCTTTCACTCTATCTTTTGCATCTACACTATTTTTATATAATCCAAGTAAAACTGGTGTTTCTTGATTTAAATCATCTGTCTGACCATCATAATAATAATCTATCAGCTCAACTAAATATAATTTTTCCATATCTAATTCTCCTTTTTTCTTTTAAAATTCTTATTACTATTATACACCTATTACAAAAACAAAATACCCATCATAAAATGATGGGTACTTAAATTATTTTATTCTATTTAACTTGATTACTTTTCTTACTCCACCAACTATAATTGGCACTTTCTCAATCTCAACTACACTCGTATCAATACCATACCATTTTTGTGGTGATACAGTAATTTTTTTAATGAATAGTTTTGATGTAAGAATAAATCTATCCCATGATGAGAAGTTACTATCACTGCTTAGAATTTCTTCTATAATTACAAACTTAAAGTTTCCAACTGCAGCTCTATTTCCAGAAGTAATTACATAATCTTTAGGTTTATATTTAAGTTCTCCACTCTCCATAAGTTCTTGTATAACTTGTCCAAGAAGTGAATTTATACCTTGTGATACTCTAAACCCAAGTTTAAAATCTACACTAAATATCTTACCATCAGCTATTGTATTAACTCTATAATCCTGAGTATAAGGTTCATCTGTAACTTCTATATTAACAAACCAATAGCACTCTGCTCTTTTGGGTAATTTATTAAATATTGAATAAACTATCTTATTCTCAACTTCATTCCATCTTCTAGATTTAGTTAAATATACAAGATTTGTTGAATATAAAGGTAATTCTTTATCATTTTCTATTGATTCAAACTTTCCTTTATAATCTAAAAGATTAGCAAAGCTTCTATATCTTTTCTTGATTTTTGAACTATATGACCAAATATACATAAGGAATATTAGAACACCTGTTATTATAAGGGTAATATATCCTCCACTTAATATCTTAAAACTGTTTGCATATAAGAAAGTCGTTTCTATTGTTCCAAACACGACTAAAATAATAACTGCTAATATAGGTTTCTTTTTCTCATGTCTAATATATTGTGATAATAATATTGTAGTCATAAGCATTGTAATTGTTATAGCTAGTCCATAAGCATCTTCCATAGCATCTGATTTTTTGAAGAATAAAACTATGAATATACATCCTGCACATAAACTATAGTTTACAGCTGACATATATAATTGACCCTTCTCTCCATTTGGATAAACAATATGAAGTCTTGGGAATACATTCAGTTTTATAGCTTCTGAAACAAGTGTAAATGAACCAGATATTAAAGCTTGACTGGCTATAATTGTTGCAAATGTTGCTACAATAACCCCAATTATAATAAACCAATGTGGCATTATTAAAAAGAATGGGTTGTCTGTAATCTCTACGCCTGTATGCTTTAATAAATAAGCACCTTGCCCAAGGTAACTAAGTACTAAACAAGTTTTAACAAGTACCCAAGTATAATAAATATTTTTTCTTCCACAATGTCCAAGGTCTGAGTAAAGGGCTTCTGCTCCTGTTGTACAAAGGAATACAGCCCCTAGTATGTAAACTACGCCTTTTCCATGTATTAATAAATAAACTGCATAATACGGATTTATAGCTTTTAATATTTCAATATTTTTTGTAACTTCTAAAAGCCCTAAAATACCAATCATTAAAAACCAAACAAGCATAATAGGTCCAAAAACTTTACCTATTTTTTCAGTTCCAAATCTTTGAAGTAAAAATAATGCTACTATGATAACTATAACTATCATAATTATGACACTACCTTTTATTCTATATATAACATTTAATCCTTCAATAGCTGAGGTTACTGATACTGGTGGTGTTAAAATACCATCTGCAAGGAGTGCCCCCCCTCCAATTATAGCTGGAACTATAAGCCATTTAGCATGTTTTTTAACTAAGGTATACAATGCAAAAATTCCACCCTCACCATTGTTATCTGCTCTTAAAGTAAATAATATATATTTTATAGTTGTCTGTAACGTTAAAGTCCAAAATACTAATGATACCCCACCAAGAACTAAATTCGCTGATGAATAATTCCCATTTGTGAATAGTATCGCTTGCATTACATAAAGTGGAGATGTTCCTATATCTCCATATACAATTCCAAGTGCTACTAATAGGGACCCAATCGTAACTGCTTTCTTTTTCATATTATATTTTCCTTTATCCTTTGTTTACTACTTTTAATCAAGTGAATTCATTCTATTTTTTTTAAGTAAAATTGTCAAATAGATATAAATATATAAATCTAAATAATAAATTGAAAAAAACATCTATTTTTCAACTATAGACTAATAAATATATCAATCAGTTATTAAAAATCAGTTATTTTAAATAATTGTAAATCAGAGCACATATATAATTGTAAAATTTAACATATATATTAAGATATATTTCCTTATTTGAAAAATCCTGTATTACATAAAAATAAGAGATGATTTTATAATCACCCCTTATAATTTACATTCTTAAACTGTATTCTATTTTAATACACATTTATACTTTTCAATATTTTTACCATAAATCTTTTACACTATTTTTTATATCTCTATCATAAACTGCTTTTACAATATTCATTTCTTCTTCTGTAAAACTTGGAAGTTCACTAGCTTTTGTATTATCACTTATTTGGCTTGGTCTACTAGCTCCTGGTATAACTGTACTAACTTCATCATACATAAGGATATATTTAAGAGCACTCATAGCCAGTGAATCTGTTTTAAGCTTTTCTTTTATCTCATTTGCAGCTTTTATACCTGTTTCATAATCAACACCTGAGAAAGTTTCACCTTTATCAAAGAACTCACCATTTCTATTATAATTTCTATGATCGTCTTTTGAGAACTCTGTGTTCATAGTGTATTTCCCTGTAAGCATTCCACTTGCAAGAGGAACTCTAACTATAATCCCTACATTTTTCTCTTTAGCTAATTTAAAGAACTCTTCACTTGGTTTTAATCTAAACATATTAAATATAATCTCAACTGCTGATATATCATAATCTAAAGCCTTTATAGCCTCTTCTACCTTTTCAACACTCACACCATAGTTTTTTATCTTACCTTCTGCTTTTAACTCATCTAAAGCCTTAAATAGTACTTTATCATCATAAGCTTCTGTTGGTGGACAATGAAGTAATATTAAATCCAAACTTTCAACATTCATATTTTTAAGAGAAGCATCAACAAACGCTCTTATATTCTTCTCATTATATCCCTGTGCATTATGTGGATTTAATTTTCTTCCACACTTAGTTACAACAAACACCTTATCTTTTTTATCCTGTATAAACTCACCAATAGCTTTTTCACTAAGTCCACCTTGATATATATCAGCTGTATCAAAAAAGTTTATCCCTTTTTTATATGCAGCCTCTAAAGTTTGCATAGCATTCTCCTTATTAAACTCTGCTCCCCATTTTGAACCAAGCTGCCATGTCCCTAGTGAAACCTCACTTATATTAAATCCTGTCTTACCTAAAACTCTATATTTCATAAATCTTTCTCCTTTATAATTTCTAAATTATTCTAATTTAATAATATCAATCTTTAAAGAAAAATATAAGAAGTTACCTAGAGGTAACCATATAAATTTTAGTTTTAATTAACACATATTTCTTATGTTGAATACTATATAATATAAAAATATTTCTTAATGAAAGGAGATTTATTATGTCAGTTTTACTATCAAGAGTAATTGGTGAAATTATAGGACTTGGACTTGTATGTGGACCTCCAGTAGTCGGAAAGCTTGTTGCTGTTACCGCTCAATCAATAGTAATAGAATTAAATCCACCTGGATTTCCACCTATTACTCCAGCACCATCTGGACTTATAGCATATATTCCAATCGATAAAATCATTGGATTTAGTGTTATTACAGAACTTGCAGCCCCTTAACAAAAAAAAGATTATGATTGCTTCCTGCAATCATAATCTTTTTATTTCACTATACTTTGCCCTACTGAATATAGTTCTAAATTCTTTTCTGGCTCATTTTCAAATATTTGATTAAAAGCAAGAACTATATAATCAGTATTTTCTTCATCATATTTTTCTACAAAACTATTTTGTATATATGCTTTTTCTGAAACTATTTCACTAAGTTCTTTAGATATTTTCACTTCTCTTAGTCCAAGAACTATATCCTCTTCATCACATAATATAAATTCAACATCTATACCACTTCCGTCTTCAAAAGTTTTAGGCATAACACTTTCTAAATTATCCATTCTAAAATCAACTAGAACTTCACTATTATCTATAAATCCATCAACTAAAACAGAAAAAGCATATATACTTCCTATCTTATCCTTAAACATATTAAGTTCTAATAAATCAAAACTTAAACTGCTCTCATTAAAAACTATCACATCTTCTCTTTCTATATCTTCCATCTTTAAAATAAATGTTAGCTTATCTGAAAAACTACCACTAATCCCTTCTGGAACTGTTCCTATTAATTCTTCTGGTAATTCAAACCCTATTTTTATATCTGACATTTTAATTTCCTCCATTTAATATTAAGTATTTAAAAATACTTAATCATCTATTTGTACTCTTTAGTACTAAGTCTTATATATATTTTAACATAAAGATAGACTGTTAGAATTTCTAACAGTCTATACTATATTTTCTATATTAATTTACTTGCTCTGCAACAACTAATAAATGCTTTCCTGAACCATTTGATAAACATGTATTAAGTAGTAATAAGTTATTTCCTGTATATTTTATCCCCTTGTACATTGATTCACTCATTAATCTATTAACTTCTTTTGTTCTAGCAGCTTCATCAAGTCCACCAAGTGATAATCCAACATTTGGCTCACAATATAATGCTATTATAGGTTTAAACTTCTCTTTTTGTCCATTCTCACCATTATATAAATAAATATCTTTGCTATCAAAGAAATCTTTATTTGTAAAATTAGTAAGCTGTGAGAACATAATTCCATTAAGCATATTATGCCCATTAACTAATGATACATTACTAAAACCTGAGTTATTTTGTGATAAAAATACTGAACCATTCCAGTAAGAATCACCTTTCCAGTTATGTTTTAGATAATAGTCATCACCTTTTCCAAAGTTTATAGGGTAATTTATATTAGTCCCTGGAATTGCAATCCACCCTATTACACCATTATTGATATTATGCGCACTCTTATAATAAGATGCTATATCTCCAACAGTTTCTATTGGCTTTTTAAAACTATCTCCTGTAACAAGATTACTTAGCTCTGTTGTTGCACTTGTATTATTAGCAAAACTTAAATCCATTCCAATGTAAGTTTGATATGTAAACTTAAAGAATCCATATGTTGCTCCAAGTATTATAATGACCAGTACTATAAGGATAATCCCTAGCGTTTTTCTTTTCTTTCGTTCTTTATTTCTCTTCAATTTATACCTATCCTATTTAAAATCTTCAAATAGAAATTAAAAGATAGGATTCACCACCTTTCTTTATAATTTTTACCTAAAGACTAAAAACATAAGAAGCAAATTAATGCTATTAAAATTATAGCAAGTACAATATATGTTATAGGGTTAATTACTATTTGAATAAGCATAGGAACCTTATAATCCGCTTGTACATCTGCTTTTTTACTTTCAGTATTTGTTACTGTTTTCACTATTTTTTTTGTGTCTTCTTTTTTTGTAGTTTCACCAAAAGTTATAGGAATTTCTTTTCTTATAGATGCTACACCTCTACTTACCCCAATAATAACTTTTGAATCCCCTTCTTTATAATGCGATACATATGCTCTTAAATTCTCACTACCACCATTTAAAATATCATTAACTCCTAAAGTTTTAACATCAAAACCCATTGCTACATTTATGCTATCTTTAAAACTAACAACATTATAAATAAAAGGTGCTATTACTATATTACCTTCACTATCTTTTCCTTCAATATACTTCTCACCATATCCAGCTTTTGAAGTATCTATACTCGGAGTTATAATAGTTCCTTTAATCACTTGTCCCTCTTTATTATAAAGAGTTGGCGTTGCTATTCCTTTAACATCAACCTGACTATTTAGCTCATATATTCTATTTACCACACCAACCTTTAAAATTGGTGCTTTAGAATTACTAAGATTTGTAACAGTAAAACCACTACTATCTTCATCAATTTGCATTTTTCCATACTTTGTATCTATAACTGTTGATTTCATTTTAAGTAAAATACCATTTTCTGTTGCAAGTGGCTTATCAAAATCTGTTGCTTTTGCACTACTTATATCAGAAAGGTTATTAACCCCACTTTGAAAATCAACTAAACTTTTTTGTGTACTAGTATCTCCAACAGATACTACCTTACTTTTATTTACTGAGTTATTTGTATCAGCTTTTGCAACAACTGCACCTGAACTAACCAAAACTCCTGCCATTAACATTCCAATTAAAATCTTCTTCATTTGTTACTCCTAAATTATTATAATTTTATATAATCACAGTTATAAATTATATCATATATATTTTACAACTTATTTACGATTCCTATTTATCTTAAATTATTATTTATAATTAAATCTTAGTTTGTATATCATAAATAATTAATTCCTTTTTCTGTATTTTTATATTTTTCAAATAATAAAACACTCCTTTATTATTGCCCCTTTACCACTAAGCGTTGTATAATTAAATTACGTAAAGCTTAAATTTCCATAAAGTAGTTTGAATTTTAGACTAGCTTTAGGGAATAATAAAAAGTAGTACGAATTTTCTAAATTAAAGGAGCTTTTAATAGTTCTTAGAATTATAGACAAATAGATATAAAAGTACCTAAACATACTTTTAAATCGAGAAAGTGTGTAATACCCCTAGCCAAATGAATAACAAAATAAAGAAAGGGGAAAGCTACTTATATACGGATGGCTAGTTCGGATTTAAAGACTGTGGAGTTCTATATCAAATCAGAGTAGTATATACGAAATGAGGGACTGAGAAACAGTAATTTTCTTGATATAGACACTTTTGTCTATATTTTAAGTAGCAGATTATAATTATGAGATCAAAGAAAAAATTAACTCAAATAAAAGGTATCCAGTTAGAGCTTAAAAGATATTTAAAATTTGGAGCTATAACAAAAGATGATTTACTTATGAAAGAAGATGGATTAAACCCTATCCTTACAGCACTTGAAAAAGGTAGAGCTTTAACTAAGTAAAAGTAAAATGACTACACATTTTTTTGTGTAGTCATTTTTTATTTATTCTTTTTTTCTTGAACCATCTTATAAATTCTATTAATCTTTTTCACTTCTTTTTTATTTATATCATTCATCATTTTTGAAATTTGTTCTTTACCATTTTTTATATCTTCAACCCCTGATTTAAAATCACTAATTTGTAAATCAAGTTCACTTTTCTTCTCCATAATTTCTGATATTGTAAATTTAATATTCATCATATTTTCTTTATTAAATACCTTATTTAATTTCATACTTTCCACCAACTTTCATTTTTATAAATTAATTATAAACAAAAATAGCCCTTTGCAAAATACAAAAAGCTATTTATATATTATTTTATCTCATGATTTTCTTTTTCAAATTCTATTCCCTCTATAAGCATTTTAGCTGTAGCAGCATTTGTTGCTAGAGGAATTTCATAAACATCACAAAGTCTTAAAAGAGCATTTATATCTGGCTCATGTGGTTGTGATGTAAGTGGATCTCTAAAGAATATTATCATATCAACTTCACCCTCTGGTATCAAAGCACCAATCTGCTGATCGCCACCAAGTGGTCCACTTTTGTATCTTCTAACTTTTAAATTAGTAGCTTCCATTATTATTTGACCAGTTGTTCCTGTTGCTATAAGCTCAAGTTCTCCTAGTACATTTTTATATCTTTTTGCAAATTCAACTATACTGTCTTTCTTCTTATCATGTGCTATTAACGCAAGTTTCATAAAATCACTCCCATATTAATATTTCTTTCAAATCAAAAATTATATTTATTGTATGGTTAAATTTTATCATAACGTTAAAATTTTATCACCTTAAGTTTACATATTAATTATAAAGTAACTCTGTTGCTATTTTCTTTATAACTTCTTTTGAATCCTTTGATGGGAATAATGGGAATACATGTGGCATATTCTCATATTCGAAGTAATTTATATCAATATTTCCCTTCTCACAAACTCTTTTAAACTCTCTAGCATCACAATTTAAAATATCATCAGTTCCTGTAAATACAGACATTTTAGGAAGCCCCTCAAGATTACCAAACATAGGACTAACTCTATAATCTCTAATACTTACATCACCTGCCCAAAGTTTACCACACTTTTTAAGTTCATCAATCCCAAGAATATCATCCTTTGATTGAACTGATTTCATCTCTGTATTTTCCATACTTAAATCAAGCCAAGGTGATATCATAATAATTTGACTTGGCATATCTTTTCCTAATTCTTTTAAATATTCTGCAAATCCAAGAGCAAGTCCAGCTCCTGCTGAATCCCCCATAAATATCAAATCTTTCGAATCCATACATTTTGTTAATTCATCATAAAATGAAATTATTCTCTCAAAGCAAACTTCAAAATTATTAGTAGGTGTTAATGGATATATAGGTACTAAAATAGATGCACCTGATAATTTACCTATTTTATCAAGCATCTGCCAATGTTGTTTTGCCATATCTAAGACATATCCCCCACCATGAAAATATATAACCTTTTTCTTACTTCTAAAATGTCTAGGATTTAATATATAAACTGGCATATCAGCATTTATAACTTTATTTATAGAACCATTTAATCTCATTCCATTTGGTATCTTATAAGCATAATCACTCTTTTTTTCTACTTTTTTCAAATATTTATCTAACCTTTCCATATTATTGAAAGGCGCTATCATTCTAGCTATTTTAAGCATAGAATTCATCATAAAACTTCTATCTCCCATGTCGGTAAATCTCCTTACTTATCTTTAGTTAATCATTAATATTTATTATACATTATAAATAAGACAAATTATCTTTATTCCATAATCTTCACTTCATAATTTTACTAAAATAAAAAAGAACCAGATTTTAAAATCCAGTTCCCTTTTAGCTTGTCTTAAAAGAATTCAAAGTGTATTCTATCTTTTTCCACTCCAAGTTCCTGTAATGTAGTTTCAAGCATTTGTGTAAATCCTTTATTTCCACAAAAGTAAAACTCTGCATTTAAAGGTATATTACTTGCAAGCCACTCTTTTGTTACTCTTCCCTTAATATCAAAATCTTCACCTTCAACTTCATTTTCAAGTGGTCTTGTAAAGAATGTCGTTACTTTTGTATTATCAAATTTATCAAATTCTTTTATATCTTCTAAGAAACATTCAGCTTCTTTATTTCTAAGTGAATATATAAAATGTGTTTCTACATTTTCATCAATATCTTGAAGCATTGAGAAAACTGGTGTTACACCTATACCCCCACCTAGTAATACAACAGGATTGTCTACTTTTTCTTTATCTAAGAAAAATGCTCCTCTCGGTGCCATAACTTCTATAATATCTCCAACATTTATGTTTTCATTTAGGTAATTTGTCATTCTTCCATCTTCAACAAGTTTTATAGTTACTCTATAAAATTCTTTACTAGGCACTGATGATAAACTATACATTCTTATAACTTTTTTCATATTCTCATCATCTGTTTTAACTTTTATCCCTATAAATTGTCCTGACTTATGCTCTACAACCCTTGTACCATCAACTGGCTTTATATATAAAGAAAATATCTCTTCGCTTTCTTTCACCTTTTTATATACCTTAAAATCTTTAAACCCTTTCCAAGCTTCTACTTTATTTGCATTCATAATTTATGTCCTGCTACTTAAAATATAGACAAAAGTGTCTATATCAAGAAAATTACTGTTTCTCAGTCCCTCATTTCGTATATACTACTCTGATTTGATATAGAACTCCACAGTCTTTAAATCCGAACTAGCCATCCGTATATAAGTAGCTTTCCCCTTTCTTTATTTTGTTATTCATTTGGCTAGGGCTATTACACACTTTCTCGATTTAAAAGTATGTTTAGGTACTTTTATACCTATTTGTCTATAATTCTAAGAACTATTAAAAGCTCCTAAGCCCTTCTTATCTATTTTTAACTTTTATCTGTTTTTTATGTTATTAAAATTTATCCAAATTTATTTTTCCACGCTTTTCCATACCCCCACTAGGTATATTTATATTATACAACACAATTACAACTAAAAAAAGAAGGTACTTTTTGGTAATATACGCACCATAAAGTGTCCTTTATGATATTTACTTAACTCATAAAGTTTATTTTTTTATTATAAGATAGCAAATTATGTGTTATATTTGTAAGATAAGATTTCGTATTTTAATACATAACTCAAAGGAGAACTTAAATGAATAAAAGATTTAGAGAAACAAGAATGAAATTTGGATTATCACAAAAAGAATTTGCACAGATTTTAAACCTTAAAAAGGTTGATATCGAACTTATAGAAAAAGGTCAACAAAGAATTTCACAAGACACAATTACAATTTTAAGACATAAGTTAAAAGTTGATATTAGCTGGTTAATGGGAAGTATTCCAACAGTTGATAGCCAAAGAAACTTTAAATAAGAATATAAAAAAAGAGCTTTAAAATATTAAGCTCTTTTTTAATATATTTAAATATTACTTCTATTTTATAAGCAACACTTTTTATACTTCTTACCACTTCCACATAAACATGGATCATTTCTTTTAATTTTAACTTCTAAAGGTTTTTGAACTATATGACTACTAAGTTCATTTTTTGTGAATCCTTTAGCATCCCATCTTCTTGTTTCACAGTATGCTGCAACAGAATTTTTAACTATATGCTCAACATCTTTAACATTCTGTATTATATCAATATTAATATAATCACTTAATATATTTAATATACTTTCAACATCAAAATCATTATTTCTAAAGTAACTATTTAAAGCTAATAGGACTTCATCAATATTCTCATTAGCTTTAACAATTTCTTTTAAAGCCTTTAATAAACTTCTATATCCCTCTGTCATTTCAATAAAATTATCATCTGAATACTTTGAAATTAAGTTTTCATTTAAAATTTTATACTCTTTATCGCCTCTAGCGCTTAAAAGTTTTTCTAAATCACTAGCAGTTGCTAATAATATCTCATCTGCAATTATTCCATCTACTAATTGTAATTTTCCAACTTTATTACCATTTGCCTCAAAATACTTAACTAAAGCTTCAACAGTTATTTTTTTATCATTTTGACTATTAAAAACTTTTGTGAAAAATTCTGTTTCAAAAGCTCCATATACATTAGCAAAACTAGCTAAATATTTTATCATTAAAGTATCATCAACTTCTGTTTTAACTTTAGTTTGTACATTTTTCTTTTTAGCTATAACCTTTGAAGTTCCTACAAGACCTAAACTAGTAACTACTTCTTTAATCTCTGTGGCCATCACAAGTCTTAAAACTTCTCCATCTATATATGGTAAAGCAACTCCAAGTGAACATATTTTTATATACTTACTTGAATCAACATCTGTTATATCCATATTTCCATTTTCAACTAGAGTTTGTACAATATTTAATTCTTCTGTATTTAATTCTTTCACTTTATTTCCAAGTGAATTATCATTAAACATCATTTCACATATAGCATCTATAAGTTCTGCTTTTTTAAGTTTGCTATATCCTTTTAATCCATAGTTATTTATGTATACTTTTAAATCATCTTTCTTTAAGTCAGAAAACATTTCTTTTAAGTTATACTTTATTTCTTTTTTAATACTTATCTCATTGTTTAAAAGTTCTATATCTTTATTTATACTCATATTTTGTACTTCCTTTTTGCTTTTATCTTGTTGTTATTTTTCAAACTATATCATTATACATTATAACCTACTTTTGAAAACTTATAATTTTACTTCAACTAAAATATTATAACTTTTAAATTCAAAAATATCTAATTTTTATAAAATACAAACAAAAAAAGCTAGTTTATCGCTAGCTTTTTCCATAATTAAACTTTAATTAACATTTACTACAATCTTCTAATCCACCACTTTGTGCAGCTTCTATTGTAATTTCAACTGCATTATCAGGATTCATTCTTCCACAGTCATTAATATTATGATATTTACTTCCTGTTGCTGATTTCCAAACCATTTTCCCTACAGATTCACTTCCACTGTTTGAATTTCCTTCTTCAATTGGTGGTTTTTCAGGTTTGACTATATCTTCTTTAGGTTTTTCTGTATCTGCTTTATCTACTGTTCCTGGATTTACAGTTTCAAAACCATCATCTCCATGATTATAAGAACCTTCTTTTGAATCAGTCTTAACTCCATCACCAGTTGATTTTATTATAACCGTTCCATTTTCATCAGTTCTATAAACAGTTATATCATCAGCTTTAAGTTTATCCATTACTTCTTTATCTGGGTGATTGTATTTATTATCTTCACCAACTGTAATAACTGCAATTTCAGGATTTACTTTTTCTAAAAACTCATTAGTTGTACTTGTCTTTGAACCATGATGTCCAACTTTTAAAACATCAACATCAACATCAACAAGCTTACTTAAAACTTCAAGCTCTGCTCCCTTTTCTGCATCTCCTGTAAATAAGAATTTATCATTTCCATTAACATATAAAGTTATAAGAGATTCATCATTAGTGTTAGAACCTCCATTTGTATTATACATTTGCATATATGCACCATTACCAAGTTCAATTTTAGCCCCATCAAGTGGAACTCCATGTTCAACTTTTTTTCCAGCAATAGCAGTTATAAAATCTCTATATGTTTGACTATCTCCATCACCATTAGAAACAAAAACATGTCCTACTTCCATATCATTTAAAACTTCATCAAGTCCCCCTATATGGTCAGCATGATTATGAGTTGCTATCATATAATCAAGTTTCTTAATTCCTTCTTTCTTTAAATACTCAACAATCATTTCCTCATCATTATTATCACCACCATCAATAAGAACACTTTTCTCACCCTTAATAAGAATTGCATCACTATTTCCTGTATCAATAAAATGAACTGACGTTTCCTTTATACTAGCACTTTCTGTAGACTTATCTTCTTTTGCTTGCTCTTTATCTACCGTTTCTTTAGGTGCTACACTTTCCTCAACTTTTGGCTTATCTGTATCTGCTTTTTTCTTATTAGCATCTCCAGTTCCACACCCTACAAAACCTGTAACTACTGCTAAAACACTAGCTGTAATAATTAACTTTTTTAAAATTGAACTTTTCATCATTTATCCCCCATCTAATATACTTATCCCTAATTTTATCATATAGATTAATTAATCATTTTATTCTATTTATTATTTTAAATTTAATTAACATATCATAACTTTTTCTATACTTAATTAATAATTAAATAAAACCAGCTTAAAATAATTTACTTACATTTTATGCTCCATAACTAAATATTTTTCTCCAGCTACCATAAAATTATTATTTATAAGTTTAAATCCAGATTTTATATAACACTTTTTAGCTCTTTCATTAAATTCTTTAACCATTAAAATAACTTTCTTTCCTATATATATTTCATTAGATTTTAAAAGTCCAACTTCTATAACAGCTTTTCCTAGTCCTTGTCCACACTTTTCAGGGTTAAGACCTATTCCAAGCATGATTAAATCTTGTGCTATTGAAAGTCTAAT